>MKUM01000106.1 GCA_001897825.1 Candidatus Amoebophilus sp. 36-38 | reverse complement strand
AGAGCTGCTGCTTTTATGGCAGGAGACAAGCAAACACTAGACTTATCAAGAAAGAAATTAGTCAAAAAAGATTGTCAGGTACTGCTACAAGTTCCTTTCACGTCGCTGATTCTTAAAGAATGTCAATTGAAAGATCAAGAGATGCTTATTCTCTCTCAATCTACGAGAATTAAGCATTTGAATTTGGAATTCAACAGGATTGGAGATGCCGGAGTGCAGGCCCTTGCTAGTGGCAATCTGGCTGCCCTCACTTCCCTGGATTTGGAATCCAACAGCATTGGAGATGCCGGAGCGCGGGCCCTTGCTAGGGGCAATCTGCCTACCCTCACTTCCCTGGTTTTGAGAAACAACAACATTGGAGATGCCGGAGCGAAGGTCCTTGCTAGGGGCAATCTGACTGCCCTCACTTCCCTGGATGTGGGATACAACAACATTGGAGATGCCGGAGCGCAGGCCCTTGCTAGGGGCAATCTGGCTGCCCTCACTTCCCTGGATTTGGGTAACAACTACCTTGAAGCTGCCGGAGCGCAGGCCCTTGCTAGGGGCAATCTGACTGCCCTCACTTCCCTGAATTTGGGACACAACAGGATTGAAGCTACCGGAGCGCAGGCCCTTGCTAGGGGCAATCTGACTGCCCTCACTTCCCTAAATTTGTATCACAACAAAATTGAAGCTACCGGAGCGCAGGTCCTTGCCAGTGGCAATCTGACTGCCCTCACTTCCCTGAATTTGTATCACAACAAAATTGAAGCTACCGGAGCGCAGGCCCTTGCCAGTGGCAATCTGACTGCCCTCACTTCCCTGAATTTGGGACACAACAGGATTGAAACTACCGGAGCGCAGGCCCTTGCTAGGGGCAATCTGACTGCCCTCACTTCCCTGGCTTTGGGATACAACAACATTGGAGCTGCCGAAGCGCAGGCCCTTGCTAGGGGCAATCTGACTGCCCTCACTTCCCTGGATTTGGAATCCAACAGCATTGGAGATGCCGGAGCGCAAGCCCTTGCTAGGGGCAATCTGATTGCCCTCACTTCCCTGGATTTGGGATACAACAACATTGGAGCTACCGGAGCGCAGGCCCTTGCTAGGGGCAATCTGACTGCCCTCACTTCCCTGAATTTGGGATCCAACAACATTGGACCTGGAGGGGTGCACGCCCTTGCCAGTGGCAATCTGTCTGCCCTCACTTCCCTCAAATTGTATAACAACAGCATTGGAGCTGAGGGTAAAAAAGCTTTGAAAGCCTGGTTTAAGAAAAAATTTATAAAACTAGACTTGTAAAGCTAATTCTCTGCAAGCGTTCACGCCTATATAGTTAAGAGACTAGGTATTTAGTCCCGAATAATTATGGTTGTTTTTAGCTATAGAGTTAATTTATAAGCTCAACAGCTAAAAAAATTCTTCACGATTGCTAGTGAGAAAGTTACTTTCTCATCTTTTCTTTTACTAGATCCCTGCTAGAGTTTATCCCCAATTTGATTGGGGCAGAGATGACAGTCAAGAGGTATAACAGAGATACAGCAATTAAAACAGTAATAAATGAAAGGTCTAAATACTTTTTTTCAAAAAGGGTGCATTGTTTACTATAGCAGTCTAGCTGAAACATAAAACTATTTGCGTATATGCTAGCTTATGAGTAATTTTGTGACATTATTAACCTTAATATTATATTTTATGAGTAAAAACTATAGATTGGGCCTAAGATTAATGTTCTGGGTTTCACTATTAAGTTTATTTTTACAAAGTTGCTCTGTCGACGCTGACTCACCTGTTCCTAACATAAAAGAACAAACAGACAGTATTCAAGAATCAACCAACCAGATTATCATTAACCAGCCAGTAGATAAAGAATTTGTTGCAAAAGAAGATCATAGGACCATTTCCTATGAAAAAGATGAGAGGTTGCAGTTAAATATAGGAGACAATTCACCCATGAGTTTTAATAGAATGGATGAGGTTTTACCTGTTTATACAGCTGAGGATATGAGTGTGATGGAAACAGCTAGCTTGGGTGAAAAAGAGCAAATGGAAGTTACCCAAATTCATCTCCCTGAGTCTAGTCAACTAGGTCATGTAGGTCCCGATAAGAATGAGCTCTTAGGAAATATGAAAAAAAGACGTAAAGTTAAAGGTGAGAAAGAGCGAGAAAAAGAAAAGGAGCGAGATGATAAGTGTCATGAAGAAGTAGTGATGAGTTGGGGAAATTTTCAAATTTTCCCAACAGAATTATTACAAAAGATCTTCACTTCTGTATCATCTCCTCATATACTAAATTGCATGGGGATTAATCACACTTTTTATGAGTTTATTACAGGCAATAGAAGGACCATCGATTTAATTGGTCTCAAACATAAGCTTCAAACCAGAATTAATGTAGAGTGTTGGACGATACCTAAAACTGTAGATTTTACTGACCGTAAATTAGCTACATTGACACCTGAAACTATGAATAGTTATATTTTTTACCAGTTAATGATTGAAGTGAAGAGTTTACCACAACCATTTTGGTCTTACTTAAAAGATACGAATATTCACACCCTCAACTTAAGTAATAACAATATAGGAGATGAAGATATGACCCGGTTAGCTCTAGATTTAGAAGGAACTAATATCGAGACGCTTGATCTGAGTAATAACCAGATAGGAGATGCGGGAGCAACCACCCTAGCTCAACATTTACAAAGAACTAATATTCGGGTGCTTAATTTAGGATGTAATTCTATAGGAGTGAAAGGAATAGACCTGTTACTTCAACACTTAGATGATACAAATATTAACACTCTTATTTTATTGGGTAATCAAATAGGATTGGAAGTAAAACTCTTGTTAGCTAGTTATAGACTACAGGGTGGTACTAAGGCTCACACAATTGATTTAATGGTTGACAATGGCGGGTTCTTTAAACACTCTCTAAACACTACTATCCATACGCTTAACTTGAACTCTTGGAACATTGACTAATAAATATAGGAGCGGAAGAAGTAATTTAATTAGTGTGATACTTACAAGATACCAATCAGGTGCTTGATTTAAGTAATAACAATATGAGGGCTGCTTCTGCAGCCCTTATTAATTCAGCACTTACTGAGTCGCAATATTTAAAGGCTTAAGTCCTACTTCTTCACCTTGCACGACTTAAACTCAGGGTCCAACTCAATAACTGCTTTTTCTTTTACCAATTCAATCCATTCATCTAAAGCTTTCTGTTTCTTAGCAGTTAAAGCCATCTGTTGAATTTTTTCATGGTCTTGACCTAGATTAGCTTGATGTGAAGCTATTTTATTTTTAAGGTAAACAATACGAGCGGCCTGTTTGCCGGTTGAAGTGGTAAAAGTAATGGGTTCTGAAATTGTACCTGGAGTCATCTTATCTATGATAAAGAATAAATCAGGAGATAGTTGATCAACAGGCATACGTATACCTTCATTATTACCTGTCAAAAGCCCCTCTTTCCGAGCTGTATCCATATCTTCTGAGTAGTTGATAGCTGCTTTCTCAAAACCAAGTTGATTTTCTGATATACGGATACGTAACTCATTCAGTTTTTTTATTGCTTCTTGCAAGTTAGGTTCAGAAGGTATAGGCTTTAACAAAATATGTCTAGTATTATACTTACTTTTTTGCCGCCCGATAAGCTGAATAAGATGCAATCCGAATTTTGTTTCTACAGGAGCCGATATTTCTCCTGGCTTGAGGGCCAATGCAGCTTTCTCATATACAGGATCCAACTCACCTATACGCCAAAATCCTAATTCTCCTCCATGTGTAGCAGTACCTATATCTTCGGAGTATTGCTTGGCCAGTATTCCAAACTCCTCTCCAGCCTGGATACGAGTTTTTAAAGTTTCCAATTTTGCTAGAGTTGCCGCTCTTTCTTGCTGCTCTATAGGAGGATAAATAACCAGGTGATATACTTCTACACTAGCTGGGTAAAAAGGTATATCATTGGGTGACAGTTGGTTAAAAAAAGTCTTTGCTTCTGTAGGAGATATAGTAATATCGCCAACGATCGTATTGCGTATTCTTTCTATCGTAAGCTGATCTTTTATACTCTTTCTGAGTTCTTCTTTAAATACTTGTAAGCTCTTACCCACCACCTGCTTTAAATATTGTTCAAGTCGAGCTTCTGAGCCCAAATCTTTTAGAATATTTTCCATTTGATAATCAAAATAATGCGCTATCTCTTTCTCTTTAATATGTATACCTTTTTTAACAGCATTAGCAAGCATTATTTTATTTATTATCATGTTTTCAAGAATCTCACATCTAGTCGGCCCTTTTCCTACACCTACCTGTTGCTGATAGTGTGCATATTGTGCTTCTAACTCAGATCTAAAGAGTGGCTCATCATCTACACTCGCAATCACTTTATCTATTAATTGCCTTTGTTGTGGAGTTGGGATTTGAGCAAATAATTTGTGATGATTAAAAAACATCCAAATTGTAATTAGTAATATTTTAATTGGTTGATTCATAAATGATATAATCATTATTAGCTTTAGCTTGCTCTAAAATATCTTGTTTAATTTGATTGATTAACTCTATCTTTCTCTTATAAATAATGACATTGACTATTTGATCTTTTACCAATTCTAATGGGGCTATATCATTTATAATCTTATAAGCATCTATTTTCAGATAATAGCGATAAAGCTGGTCCTGTACCTCAGTAAAAGAAGTCCTTTTTAATAATCTCGTTTTATCAGGAATTTTACGAAAAGGAGTTTTTGTAATAAGATCATCCCATTTAAGCCACACTTTTTCATCTAGAGAATAGTCTTTCGCAAACTGAGAACAATAAGTTTGTATCTCGAGTAAATCTGCTTCTTCTGTGGAAATAATTAATTTTTTAAGGTTTTGAATATTGGGTGCATTTTTAGGTATGATTATAAATTTACCTTTAACAATATTATGTTTAAGCCTAAAATCATCTTGATTTGTTTCATAATAACTTATAATCCCCTCTTCACTTACCTGTTTATTTAGCTTCTCACTTACCAGCTTTTGAATATAATTGTGAGTAACCAAAGCAGATCGAAATTCGGCCACCTTTTTTTCTATATCACTAGGATGATTATTCTCGTATACCTCTGCTTGGCTAGCTAAGAGCTGTTTGGCTAACCAATTTTGGATATAACGCCCTACCAATTCTAAACTGTCTTGCGGATTGGTATCGGCAGGTACCAAATGTGCTATATCTTGTTTATATAAATATTGATTATGTACACGTGCAATCGGATTAGGGGCATAAGGTGGCTGCTTTTCTTTGCTATCACAGCTAATTTTAAGTCCCAGTAAAGACAGTAAGAATATTCTATAAAACATACCACCTTGATCTTATGCCTGTTTATTATCTACAACCTACTTTATTTTTTGCTCTCACCTGTGGTGTCAGGGCTGGAGCCCTGACACAAACTTTCGACACCGGTGCTCCTGACACCATCCCTATTTTTTTTCGCCGTTCTATTTTTCTTCTACAAACTGGATTCCTGTAGTGATGCCTATGCGTTCAAATAACGATACGGCTCAGGAACGACAAACGTACTTTAATTCTTCTTCTTATTAGTCGCTTTAGCTTCTTGCACTTTTTTGCCTGTATCTTGTGTTTTAGTTTCCTGAGTTTTTTTCATGGATTTTTCTATAGCTTCCTTTGCCGCTTTAGCAGAATCTATACCTAATTTTTTAAGTACTAAATTGGATATATTATACTCTTCTTCAGCATATAAGACTACTGACATACCATCGGCATCCGCATTTAGGACATGCGTATATTTATTTTCCTTGGCTACCTCTTGTACTGCTTTTTGTATTTTGTTATATATAGGCTGAAGAAGCTGTAACTGTTTATTAGCCAAAGAGCTTTGGGATTCTATTTGAAGTTTCTCAAACTCACCATGCAACTGCTGAAGCTCTGACTCTTTTTGATTTTTTACAGCATCCGTCATCGTTGCATAACCTTGTTGAAAACTCTGAAGTTTATCTTGTAATTCTGCAGCCTTTATTTGCAATTGATTTTTAAGCTGGTTTTCAAACGCCTTATAATCCGTCTCAAATTGTCTAGTATCTGGTAAGAGGCTCATTAGATAGCTCAAATTTACATAACCAATTTTAACAGGCTTTTCTGCCGCATTTACATAAGAAATTGTTAAAAAAAATATTAAAAGAAATAATACTCTATTTTTCATGATTTAGTTTATTTAAATTTTACATATAAAGCAATAAAAAGAACAACTTAATTCAGTACTATATTACAGAACAGTTGTGCATAAAGATACAACCTACTAGGGAAGTAGCCTATAAAAAAGCACGTTATCTGCTACTGGCACCAATGGACCAATGTACTTCTAATTTATCTGCGCCAGTTTTGTCAAATCCATGTCCCCAATCTAAACCGATTGAACCTATTAGGGGTAAATAAAAGCGCAGCCCTAGCCCTGTAGACTTTTTGATATCTGTAAGTTTCCAATCGCTATAATGAGCCCAAGTATTACCGGCTTCCGCAAAGACCAACCCATAGATGAATAACATAGTAGATTTAATAATCGGGTGTCGTAGCTCTAATCCAACTTTATTAAATAGTACGCCCCCCTCATAACCAGATATTTTATCAACAGGCAAAATATATTCTTCTGGATATCCTCTTAATGAAATAAGTTCTTTCCCTAAAAGAGAAAAATCTGATAATCCTTTTCCCCCCATAGAAAACCTTCCAAAAGGTCCAACACCATGCTTAGGCAAATAACTTCCTAAAGCTCCCACATTCCCAAATAAATTCAATACCCAATCACCAAATAAATTATAGAACAACCCAATATCTAGCATCGTCTGGTGATATTCTGTTATTTTAATTTTTTCCTGTATATTCGCTTTTTTTGTATGCTGTTTTGAAAACAAACTATATGGAGGGGTCAACTTAACTTGTAGGCTAACCAAGCTACCTTTCATTGGATAATTGGGCTGGTCTAAACTATTTCGCTCCAACATGAATTCAAGATTCAGGTCATGCGTCAATCCAGTTAGTTTAGTATCGTTACCTAACACATTGTAATTTCTATAATTATACAACTTGTATCCAATCCCAGTTCTTAAGCTAAAGTAATCATCTGGCCATGCAAGTCGTTTGCCCAAGCCGGTTTTTATTTCAAAAGAACCTAAAGAACCTGTATGTACTTTCTGTTTTTGATCTGAATTAGAAGAACTGCTACTTTCCCCATATTGCTGAAAAGACTTACTAATAGTTAAACTCAAAGCAGTTGGTTTCTGGCCCGTTAGCCAGGGTTCAACAAACTGTAAGGAAAAATCTTGATGATATTTTCCCCAAAACTGTGCCTTTATATGTAGGGATTGTAGATCCCCTATCGGAACTTTACCATGGAGTATATTATTTAAAGAAAAATTGTTAGTTCCTAAATCCAGATAAAATCCGAATTTGGCTCCAGACCCCCAGGTAGCACCAACCTTGGCATTAAAATTGGGAGCTTCTTTAACTTTGTATATCAAATCTACCGTATTATTAGTTGGATTAGGTAAAGGAATGATATCAATTTTATTAGGATCAAATACATTCAACATCGCCAGTTCTCTTTGCGAACGAATAAGTTTAGCCCGACTAAATTTATCACCCGGAAGGGTTTTCAATTCTCTTCTGATTATATTTTCATGTGTGTACGTATTACCGCGAATATCTATTGCCTGAATTGTAGCCTGTGTTCCTTCATGTACACGTAATTCTAAATCGACTTGATCATCTTCTATCGCTACTTCCACTGGCTCTACGCTAAAGAATAGATACCCATCATCCATATACAAAGAACTTATATCGCTTCCAATAGGATTAAACTTAAGACGCTGTTGTAATAAAGTAGCATTATACACGTCTCCTCGCCTAATATGTAGTATTTTATTGAGCGTACTAGTATCATGTATATAATTACCTACCCAATGGATGTTCCTGATATAATACTTGGTCCCTTCTTCTATATTTAAGGCTATATTTAACAATCCATCCCGTACTTTATAAACCGTATCTTGTACAATAGCTGCATCTCTATACCCCTGATTCTGATAATACTGTAGAAGTCGTTTCTTATCGGCTTGATATTTTTGTTCTATAAATTTAGATGAGAAAGGTATACAATGGGTTTTTAAGTATACGATTGTTTGTTCAAGATCAGGCATATTCCACAATATACCTCCTTTTCTGATCGGCTGTAGAGTGCCTATTTTATACAAGACATCTCTCACCAACGTAAATCTAGGCTTCTCTTGAAAATGTTCTAATTGTGCTTTGAGTAACGGGCTACTAATATGGTTGTTACCCTTAATAAGAATTTTATTGATGATAAATTTTTCGCCTTTATGAACATGAATATTCAGTTGATTGTAATCGTTATCAAGTGGGTCTGGAACACTAGTAACATCAACTTCTACATTCCTATATCCCTTTTCAACAAAGCCTTTTTTAAGCATATCTTTTACACTTTTAATTAATTTAGGTGTAACAATCTTGCCTCTTATAAGGTTTAACTCTTCGGAAAATTTTTTCTCCTCTCGTTTAGTAATTCCTGTAAAAAAATAGGTAGATAATCTAGAACTTTCTACCACATGGAGCGATAAGGTCATACGATCTCCCACAACTTGCGAAGCGTAAATAGATACGTTCTTAATTATTTTTTGATTCCATAATTTTTCGAGTGCATTCGTAATAGATGGTCCAGGTATTTGTATTGTATCACCTACGCTTAGACTGCTTATAGCTAATAAGGCTTCTGATTCTAAAGATTTATTCCCTGTAATTTGGATATCTTCTAGAATGTAACTACCCGGTTTTAAATAATTTAGCTCAAGAGAAGATGATGTAGTAGTTTGTGCTAGCGTATTCCATGTAAATAGAACCGCCAAGCTCAACCCGCTACTTAATGCAAACAATATTTTTCTTATCATCGTATCAGTTTAAGATTCTAATTGATCTTGCCAAATCTTCTATCTCTTTGTTGATAGTTAATAACAGCTTTATATAAATCTTCTTTTCTAAATTCAGGCCAATATTTTTCTACAATAACTAGCTCGGTATAGGCAAGCTGCCAAAGTAAAAAATTACTAATTCGCATATCGCCACCTGTTCTGATAAGCAAATCTGGATCAGGTACATTCTTGGTAGATAAATATTGTTGGAAAGACTTATTAGTAATATCATTAACATTGATTTTATGATTCAATACATCATGTGCTAAGCTCTTGGCAGCTTGGACAATATCCCATCTACCGCTGTAACTCAATGCAACAACTAATTCGAGCCCTTTATTATTTTGAGTAGCTTCTATAGCCTTACGTAATTCTATCTGACAATCTTGGGGCAGCCGATTTATATCCCCTATAACCTTGAGCTTGATATTATTTTTTAAAAGATCATTTAATTTATCACGAACTGTATTCAAAAATAGTTGCATAAGCGTATTTACCTCCTCTTGCGGCCTTTCCCAATTTTCTGTTGAGAATGCAAACAGTGTCAAATAAGGAATCTGTAATTCTACACACCCTGCTATCGTCTCTTCTACACTTTGTAATGAACTCATGTGCCCAAAAACACGCGGCTTGCTCTGTTTAGCAGCCCATCTACCATTTCCATCCATCATTACAGCTATATGCTGTGGAATTTTATTTAAGTCGATTCTTTTTTTTAAACTACTTCCATCATTACTGTGAACGACCGTATCTAAAAACAGGTCCCTTTTATTGTATAAAATCCCCACCAAGATCATTGTACCTAGGATTAATAACCTAACTCCTGTTTTTGACACAACCTTCATCATAGAATATTCCTGATTAATACCAACTTATAACATGCTAGCTATAAAATCAGCATCGCGTCTCCATATACAAAAAATCGATACTTTTCTTTGATTGCTACTTGATATGCTTCCATAATTAATTCATATCCTCCAAACGCTGTTGCATTAACAAGAGGCATAGATTCAGGCAAATGAAAATTGGAAATTAAAGAGGTGCATATCTTAAAATCGTATGGTGGAAAAATCAACTTATTCGTCCATCCGTCAGCAGGTTTTAACCTGCCAGCTACTGAAACAGAGGTTTCTAAGGCTTTGGCAGTAGAAGTGCCTACAGCACAGACTTGTTTCTTCGTATCTAAAGCAGTATTCACGGCTGTTACAGTATCATCAGAAATAGTAAAATATTCTGAACCCGTTTTATACTTTGTAAGATCTTCCACATCAATTACTTTTAAAATATTAAGACCTATATGTAAGGTTACAGGTAAAATATTCACTCCTTTGAGTTCTAATCGCTTAAGCAAATGGGAGGTAAAATGCAACCCTGCACCTGGCGGAACTACGGCACCTATTTTTTTTGCATAAACGGTTTGATAGCGATCTCTATCTTCTGGTTCCGGTTTTCGTTTAAGCTGATTAGGTAATGGAACCAGACCTAATTGATCTACAATGTCATAAAATTCTTCACGAGTACCTTCAAATAAGAATTTAAGTGTTCTTCCTCTAGACGTTGTATTATCTAATACTTCAGCTACCAATTCCCCGTCTCCAAAATATAGCTTGTTGCCTACACGAATTTTTCTAGCAGGCTCTACCAAGGTATCCCATAAATGTTCCCCACTCTCTAGTTCTCGCAAGAGAAATACCTCAATTTGGGCACCTGTCTTTTCTTTGCTTCCATATAATTTGGCTGGAAATATTTTAGTATCATTCAAAACTAAGGTGTCGTCCTGACCAAAATAGTCTAGTACATCTTTAAAAGTCTTATGCTCGATCTTACCGGTAGCTTTATGAACAACCATTAATCGTGATTCTTCTCTATTTTCTACAGGATGAGAAGCAATAAGTTTAGAAGGCAGCGTAAATTTAAAAGATGATAATTTCATTGTTTTATATCAAAAGCTTCTGGTTATAAAAAATTAGCTTATACAAAAATCCAAATTTAATGAATCAATACTACATTCCTCAACATATTGATACACATTTACTAATTTTTTTATTAGAGTTCTTGTATAACCTTTTCCTTAAGTCCCCTGGATTCGTCTAAGTGTCAGGACTGGAGCCACTTCCCGACACCACAATTCCGGCTTCTCACAAATTCCTTCCTGCCCAGGAAAACTCAATTCTTGATTTTGCAAGAACTCTATTGTCTAAATAATCAGATCACATTAACTACTAACACAATTTATACGCTACAAGTACATGATAGGATAGTTTTTAAAACCTAATTCCTATATCAACAGTTACGAGATCTGCATATCCAAACAATTTAGGTAAATTACTATTCGAATCTTGTGGTAACAAGATAGAACTTAAAGCAGGTTGATAACTTATGCCTGCAAAAATGCTTGTAAACAAACTAATGTCATATTCAACTCCACAACCAAATAGGCCGCCTATTTCCCACCAACGCAATTTGGTCATAGGTTGATCTTCGCCGGTCAATTTAGTAATCCTACGATTTATTTTCAAAGCCCCTGTAATACCTATCTCAAAATATATTTTTGTATCTAATGTAATTTCACTTGTATAAAGCTTCAATAGCAAGAGTATTTGCAAATATTGAATCTCATATTGTTCTTTTATTATTTTTTCCGATGAAACATGCTTAATACCAAGCTGCTTAGCTAAAAAAAAAGCCCCTGTACTCACGTAATAATGTTCTTTGATAAGACGATCATACACAATTCCCAATTTACCTCTCAAACCTATTCCTTCAGAACCAAAATCATTTTTATTTGGATTATCTGTATAAATACGATTATAAGATACTCCTGGAGATACTTTGATAGAAAATTGATCTTGCCCAAAGCTATACGTAGCCATTGCAGCAAAAAACAACAACAAACAATATTTTTTCATGATATCCGAAAATGGGGTTAAATTGGCAAATTAAAACCAACCAATGAATGTACAAAGATATGCGAAAATTAACTATTACAATGCTATTAGTAACCACTGGCCTTATAGGAGTATATAAGTTGTATAAAAAGTTATCATACTCACGAAATCCTGATGTAAGTAACATTTCGTTATCCATTCAAATAAAAAGGTTAGAAAACGACCTGTTTAACCTGCAAACAAAAGCAGACATAACCTCCTTTATAGAAACTAACCAATTAGTTGCAGCACAGTTCTTAGGTGTTGAAACAGATGAAGACAAAAATAAAATGATCGATCAACTTTATAATATGGTGCACAACACTTCCATGCAAGCATTATACCAAGAAGTAGCTCATACTTTTAAAGATCTAACTAGTTTAATAACTCAGCTAGAACAGGCTTTTAAATACTTGAAACATTATTATCCTCAATTTGAAGCCCCTCAGATTGTTACGCTAATAACTGGATTTGGCTCAGATTTATATGTGAGTAAAGAATTGATTATAATAGGCTTGGATTATTTTTTAGGAGAAAACTCAAAATTTAGGCCACATATACCCAGTTATATATTACGTACTTACCAGCCTACTTACATTGCACCTAAAGTAATCCTATTACTCTCCCATCTTTTTAACACGGGTGACCCTAAAGATCATACTTTATTACATGATATGCTTTACTATGGTAAAGCCTACTATTTTACAAAAACATTCTTGCTCGATGTACCAGATCCGATGATTTTAGGGTATACAGCAGATCAATGGACTGATACAGAAAACCATCAGCGGATTGTATGGCAACACTTTATTGATCATGCATTATTTTATGAAACCAACCACCTGGTAAAAAAGAAATATGTGGGTGAACGACCTTTCACTTCAGAAATAGGCCCTGGATGTCCAGGAAATATTGGAGGATGGCTAGGTTGGCAGATTGTAAAAAAATATATGAAAAATAGCCCTGAGATAACCTTACCGATGCTTATGCAAAACGCAAATATGCAGCACTTATTTGAGCAAGCTAAATATAGGCCTACATAATAGTTGATCCTAGTTACTTGGTAGTATCAGGGGCCTTTTCCGGACACCACAGAAAAACAATAAAAAGATAGAGGGAAATATGGATTGATATTCCCCTCTATTGATTTATAAACAATTATTGCCACAAGCTTACTTCACTTGTATCTGCTTAATGGGTTTTACCTGAGCTGTTTCATGTTTAGGTAAGATTATTTCCAATATACCATTTTCATACTTGGCTTCTATTTTATCTGCCTGTACAGATTCTGGTAAAGTAAAGGACCGCTTAAACGACTGATAAGAAAATTCTCTCCTAGTGAATCTGCTCTCTTTATCCTTTTCTTCATGCTCCTCTTTTTTTTCTGAAGCAACGGTTAAGACCCCATTGTCTACATTTATCTTGAAATCATTGCGATTCATACCAGGGCTAGCTAAGTGCACTAAAAATTTATCAGTCTTTTCCACAATATTTACAGCCGGTATACTAGCTCCTACCTTCCAGTTAGGCATATCCATAACATCTTTACCTAAAAAATCTTCCCATAGGTTAGAAAACCTAGGAAATAAGCTTTGGTCTACTTTCATAAGTGTCATAAAAACCTCCTTTTTTATTATTTACAATCCATATAGATCTTAATCCTACATGAACATAAGATCTACCTATCTCCATATTATCAATATACATGCCAAAGTCATGGGATACCTAGGATTGTGGTGTCAGGGCTGGACCCCTGACACTTAGACGAACCCAGGGGACTCAAGGCGATGATTCTGCAAGAACTATACTCGAAGAATTTCCTCAATTAGCGAAATAAGTGTTTCTTGATAAACAGAAGGCTTTACATTGTTTTTTAAAATTTGAAGGGCTTTTTCTCGATAATCAAGCATCTTTTTTAGTGTATAATCAATACCACCTAGACGATGTACAAATGCCCCCACTTGTTGAAGCGTCTCTGTGTCTTCAATGTGGTAATGGATCTTATGTAATATAGCTTCTGCTTCTGAGGGCTGCGCTTGTTGCAAGGCGTAAATGAGCGGTAGCGTTAATTTTTTTTCCTTTAAATCCATAAGCGGTGCTTTTCCTGTATTTGCCACAGATCCCTGATAATCTAGCATATCATCTCTAAGTTGAAACGCCATACCAAGCTGCTCACCCACCGTATATAAAGTTTCGATTTGGGTTGAAGAAGCAGCCACAGAGATTGCCCCTATCGCACAAGCAGTTCCTAAAAGACTAGCCGTTTTTTGCTGAATAATATGCAGATAAGCTACTTCACTAACTGATAAGCCATTTATCCTAGTCAGTTGTAATATTTCTCCTTCACTCATAGCCTGTGCAGTTTTTGCAAGCATAGCTAGATAATCATAATCATTATTTTCTACTGCTATACGTAAAACAGTAGCTAATAGATAATCACCAAATAATACGGCCAATTTATTGTTCCATTGGACATTAAAAGTTTTGACGTGTCTTCTATAACTAGCTTCATCTATTACATCATCATGGATCAGTGATGCATGGTGTAAGATAGAAATGAGTGCTGCTCCACGAAGGGTCTTCTCAGTAATACGCTCACCCAACATAACAGCTACTGTGAGCACGAATCGCGGTCTTATCTGTTTGCCTTGTTTTTGCAGTAAATAATCAACAAACTGTTGTATGCTAGGATCCTCTCTTTGCAATGATTGGTAGATATATTCATTTACCTTGCTAATTCCTTCTTGGATATATCGTTGGATATCTTGTAACATATATTTAACTACTAAACATGATCTAATTGGAAGATTTAACACACTACTAATAACCCAAGTTATACAACTTGGGTTATATTATTATTGCTTTCCCATGGCTTCTTTCTTATTTACAACTTTTCAATCTTCTGCCGCGGAATATGGGCTATAAGAAATGGATACTTTAAAATATTTTCATCTTTTTTTGCATTTATGCTAGCTATTAACTATTATGAGTCCTCATTAAATTTTAACTGATATAATCTTGTATGAACCGAAACTATAAGCTAAGCCAACAATTTGTTGTCAGAATTCTACTTATTAGTCTTTTTTTACAAAGCTGTGATACTTCTATAAACCTACCGATTCAAAGGGAGAAATTAGAGGATGCACAAGTGGAAGCAAGGATGGAAATAATAACCATGGAAGCGGAAAAAGCTACCGAACTAGGGAAGTTTGAGATGCTTCCCATAGAGTTATTGCCAGAAATATTGACTTATTTAAGCGCTGAAGAAATAAAGGAAGTCAGAGGAGTTAATCGAGCCTTTTATAAGCTTACCACTGGCTATGACGAGCCTGGGTTGGTTGGAGTAGAAAATAGACCCAGCCAGTATAAGAATACAGCTATAAATAAGGAAATAGATTTTAGGGAAACTAAGATAAGCAAATTAACGCCTGAAACAATTCCCAGTTTTCCTTTTTATCAGTTAATGGGGCAAGTAAAGAATTTACCAAAAGAATTTTGGCCTTATTTACAAGGATCCAGTGTCCATACGATTAATTTAGGGTATAACCAAATAGGAGCTGAAGGTGCCAGCCAGTTAGCACAGCATTTACAAGGATCCAGTGTTCATACGCTTCATTTAGGGTTTAATCAAATAGGCGCTGAAGGTGCCAACCAGTTAATCCAGCATTTACAAGGATCCAAGGTCCATACGCTTCATTTAGAGAGTAACCAAATAGGCGATGCAGGAGCCAGCCAGTTAGCACAGCATTTACAAGGATCCAAGGTCCATACGCTTGATTTAAGCTGGAACCAAATAGGCGATGCAGGAGCCAGCCAGTTAGCACAGCATTTACAAGGATCCAGTGTACATACGATTAATTTAGGGTGTAACAAAATAGGCGATGCAGGAGCCAGCCAGTTAGCACAGCATTTACAAGGATCCAGTGTACATACGATTAATTTATACAATAACCAAATAGGTGCTGCAGGTGCCAGCCAGTTAGCACAGCATTTACAAGGATCCAGTGTACATACGCTTCATTTAGGGGATAACAAAATAGGCGCTGAAGGAGCCAGCCAGTTAGCACAGCATTTACAAGGATCCAGTGTACATACGCTTTATTTAAACGGGAATCAAATAGGCGATGCAGGTGCCAGCCAGTTAGCACAGCATTTACAAGGATCCAGTGTACATACGCTTGATTTAAGCGAGAACCAAATAGGCGATGCAGGTGCCAGCCAGTTAGCACAGCATTTACAAGAATCCAGTGTACATACGCTTAATTTATACAATAACCAAATAGGGGCTGCAGGAGCCAGCCAGTTAGCACGGCATTTACAAGGATCCAGTGTCCATACGCTTCATTTAAGCTGGAACCAAATAGGCGATGTAGGAGCCAGCCAGTTAGCACAGTATTTACAAGGATCCAGTGTCCATACGCTTCATTTAGAGAGTAACCAAATAGGCGATGCAGGAGCCAGCCAGCTAGCACAGCATTTACAAGGATCCAGTGTCCATACGCTTTATTTAAGCTGGAACCAAATAGGCGATGCTACGCAGCAATTATTGAAGGAACAATATCCGCTATTAAGTGGAATTTTTAGATTTATATGGTAAAAGCAAGCACTTTAATCCTTATTTCTTACTAGCAACTCTTATGAGGTGGTGTCAGGACCTCAGTCCTGACACGCTATAACACCGCCTCTATAAGCATGCCTCTATTTTTCATGATTCACTTCAACATTACCTTGCCAAGAATTATAAATTGTAGCTGCAATAATCAGTAAAATTCCTATTATCTGTTCACATCCTGGTAGGGCTTCCCCCAGGAAAATGCCAATTGGAACAGCTAATATTAATCTGCTATACTCAAATAAAGTTAGAAAACTGAGAGAAGCATACTTTAATGCCTTTACATTACACAACTGAGAGATAGTTCCTAGCAAGCCCATGGCTATCAATAATTTAAAATCTTTCCAAGTAAGCCATACCCAGTTAATAGATAGCCAGTCATTTTCAAATATACTAGCTAACCCATATAAAGAAGTCCATAAAAAAGAAACCACTACAAGCCCTATATTGCCTAATATTACGATCGTACTGTTTGAATCAACCCGAGTTAATTTTTTAGTGCAGATAAGACTTAGTCCAGTTGCTATGTTGCCTACAATTGCTATATAAATGGCAGCATTCATTTTGCCTTGTGGGTTAACCATTAGCACTACCCCTAAATAGCCTATTAAAATGGCTATCCATTGTCCTATTCGTAAGCGATCTTTTAAGATTAGATAAGCCAAAACTGCTGTAAATATGGGACCTGTAAAGCCAATAGAAATAGCTATCGTAAATGGAAGGGTGGTATAAGTAAAGTAGGTAGCACCCATGGCCATAGATATCAATAAAACACGCAATAACTGCAAATTGGATCTCTTAGATATTAATATTATTAAGCCATTTTTAACTAAAAGTGGGCTAAAAAAAAGTACTCCGAAGCTAGAACGTATTAAAACTTTTAGCGAAACAGGCACAGATGGATTGATGAATTTGTTGAGGGTCATGCTAAACGTAAAAGCAGCACAATTCAGCAAAATAAAAATGATCGCTTTGAATTTATTATTCACTTGATTTTTTAATTGAGATTATTTAGTAAAGTCAACCTTAATAAATGAGGATTGTGCTGTCAGAAGATTGTAGTGTCAGGCCCCAGCCCTAACACATAATTACTAACGAACTCGACTCAAGGCGACGGTTTCGGAAGAAGCCTATTATTTTCTATAGAAATCTCCCCTATCTTTTTTTATTATACGAAGAAGATGTTGGCCACTAGCAGCTCCTAAACCTCCTAAGAGACCACCCAATATTCCAGTAAGCAATATCAGCATAATAGAACTCTTCATTCCTAGTATGGCTGCCACTTTGACAGAAAGAATTGAATTCGTATAAACATCTATGATCGTTGCTTTGCACATCCACAGCAAGCTAATTGCAGCAAATCCTCCTAGGAATGCCGCTGCAGGATTACTCTGTACAAACAAAGCTACTATAGCTGCAACAAAAACAACAATCCAAGAAGGCATAAACTGCTGCAATATATAACTTATTAAACTAGTGAGAATAACTTGAAAAATAAACCTCATAATTCTAAAATTAAATTAATCTGTTTCTGATATAACTACTTTTTTATGTATGTACTAAGGAGTTAAAATCACCTCATTACCTAATGCTCTTTTTGAGGGCTCTGGAACAACCAAAGAAAGGTTTATATATTTTCCATTACACCAATCTTCTATAAATCTTGTATAATGTGGATTTCCAGGGTTACCTGTCTGACCTCCTGGATAAATAAACCACCCTCTTGGAATTTTATCAAGAGATACTAATAACCTCATAGAAACTCCATGGCTTCCCTGATTAGCATTGATAATACCTTCGCCTCCGCCAATTCGTAAAGCTTCCATTCCAAAAGATTTTATTTGGGCAAGGTGAGGAATATCTACCGGATGATAATCCCCCCATTTATATAACTTTCGATGTACTAGTTGCCAAGCTTGAAGCATTTGTACCGCTTTTTTAAAACTATCTGTTATAAGCGCTTGCAAATTATGATAAGTACCTAACTTCAAATGAAGGCTATTAGCATGATTTTTTAATATATGCATCGTCTGATAGAAGTTGGGCCGATGGAGTGCAAGCTCATAATCATGCAAAAAAGTCCACAACATAGTACTTAGCTCATCTTGCCAAGTTTTAAAAATAGAAGGAGCTACTTGCTCTACTTCATTCTGGAAATTCCAACTTAACAAAATTTTATAAGCTTCTTGCTGTGCCGTATCCAAGTTGGTAGTATCCAAGTACTTGAGTAAATAGGGTAAATTCTCTTGTGCTGCCAAGTTAAAATTATCATTTTGTAAACGTATCATCGCCTTGTCATCTATTTTAGTTAATTGGTTCAACACTTGATTAATTCTACGATTACGGTAATTCTCTTCAGAAAACTGCAGGTAATAGTATGGGTAGTTTTTATCGGTAGCTCGTTCATTTGCTGAACTAACATATCCTTGCTTTGGATTCACTATTTTGGGATAATGGCTGAGTGGAATATAACCTTGCCATTCATACATAAACGAATTACCAGGCATAATGGATTTTCCTTGGTTTTTCCATCTATTAGGTAATTTACCAGCTATTTCCATAGCTATATCATTTTCTATGGAAGCAAAAGCAAAATTCTGTGCAGGTACATAATGGTACTGTAGCGCATGTTCAAAATCATGTAAGTTTTTGGCCCTGTTTAACAAATAAAAAGCTAGAATTTCATTGCCTGGATGATGCCCTGCCCACCTCATAGCAAGATCTTTAGCATGCTTGGGATCTGTAAAATTATCATCATATACAATCGGACCTAAATGCGTATATACTACTGAATCATAAATAGTTTCGGCATTCTTTACCTTTATTTTTTCTCTTACAAATTGCGATTTAAGTAACAAGCTATCATAATAGTATTCTGCCCTTGTGTTATCTTTAAAGTCAATCGCATACCAATCTCGTACTGTCCAAGCTGCATTGGTGACCCCCCAAGCAACTGAATCATTAAATCCGATAGCTACCCCCGGCGCACCAGGTAAGCTAGCTCCTGCTACATTCACGCTAGGAGATTGTAAATGAATACCATACCAAATAGCAGGCAACCTTAAGTTTAAGTGCGGATCATTGGCTAAATAAGCATGTCCACTGATTGTTTTTTTACCGGATACGGCCCAGTTATTACTTCCATGCGTAGGTAAATTTTCAAGTTTATCAGAACTTTGGGTGTTTTTTACAGGGGTAGCTAATGAAACTTTTGTATCTACTGTAGTAGCCTTCATGTTAGCAGGCTTGAAATTCCAAGGTGTATTTTTAGGTATTACAGGTTCATATGCTGGATCATGTTCTGGATATAGCAAGGCATACTTAGTTTCTCCTAGCAAATGGAAAGCATGTACATGATGTAAACTCTGCTCATAGCCAGTTAAATAATCAGCCATTTGCATGCTAAGTAATGTCGTTTTTAAAGGTGTCCAATTTTCCGGTGTGTAAGCTAACAACTTATACTCTACAGGCATTTTTTTATAGTTCAATGAGCTAATATACGCATTTATACCATCTGTATAGGCCGTAACAATTTCATTCATTAAACTATCCTGTTGTATTTTTTCAAGTGCATTTTTTGCTGCATATACCATACCTTTTCTCCGCTGCAATCGATCATGCTTAATAGCTACTGATCCTACTATTTCCGATAACCTACCTGCAGACGCATGTGTTTGAAACTCCATCTGCCAAAGACGGTGAAAAGCTGTTACATAACCCTGAGCAAAATATAGATCCTTATCATTTTTTGCTTGAATATGAGGTATTAGATTTTCATCAAAATAGACAGTTACAGAATCTGATAAACCAGCAACAGATAAGACAGCAGGCACTTGAATAGGCTGCGCTTCCGCATTTTGCCAAAAGCCTTGAAAGGGATCTAAAAATTTAGCTATAGGTGGCATATTGCCAATCTGGGCATTCAAAAATAGCGTGATTAGCAGCGTTATGCTAAGTATGAAATAGCTACCTACTTTATGCATCATGATATTTTAGGAAGATTAATCTTGCGCAACAAATTTCTAATTTACCTCTTAGATAGAACATACAACAAACCACATTAGTTGTTTGGTATACACTAATACGGCTATAGTAAGCAAAGCTACTTAAATTATACGTATACCCGCTAACTTTCTGGCCTATATTATGTAGAAAAATTCAGAAAAAAAATCATCAAAGACAGGATTTATTAGATAAGCCAAGGTGCTGGTTAAAAGTATGCTAGATGTAGCCAAGAAATTATAGATAAACAACTTAGAAATTATTACATACATTTCCATTGTAAAGGAGTGATATTTGAATAAAGAATGTTATATTTAGGCAAAATTTTATAAAGCTTAATTTTCTTGAACTCAAGTCAACTAAGTTTATAATCAAATTGCAATGGTAAGTCGAAAACCTACATACGATAATCCAATCATTCATAAATTATTACCTAAAGTAATAAGGATTCTCCTGCTCACCCTCCTAATAGCAAGCTGCGGTCCAAAGAACTCAACTGCTCCAGATACCACACAACTACTTGTAGTAGAATCTACAATAGAAAGAGAAAAGGGAGAAGGCTCTCCTGGTGGTATTCCTAATCTAGGTGCTACTTGCTACATGAATTCAGTACTACAGATTTTAAAAACGTTTTATCTACCTAGAATAAATGAAAAGGATGATGAACTAGGTAAATCTCTCCAATCCCTTATGCAAGTAATCGCAGATGACAAAGAGGTAGCTAACAAAGCTGAAGCAACGGCTGTTTTTAAAGCTTTACATTCTCAATTCGGATGGACAACAGATCTTAGCGAGCACCAAGATGCTCAAGAACTAATCGGTCATCTATTTGATTGGATGAACCTGCCAACTGCATGTACACAATCTAAATTTGTTGAACCTACTACCCACGAAGAACGCTCATCAAGAAGTGATCCTTGGCGTATACATCCAGTAGCATTGCCAACTGAAAAAGATAAAATATCTGCTATGCAAGATTTATTTAAACAGAGTATAGCTCCAGAGGACATGTATGTTAAATTTAGAAATACGGATACGCTTGATAGCAAGGTAAAAAAGTTTAAAGAACTTAAAAACCTTGATAGCCTCTATAGCAAAATATTAATTTTACAACTTAACCGGTTTGAGACAAAAGGAGGTGCTCGATTGGCAGATGGAACTTACAGTAAAGATTTCACTAAGAGCAAGTTAGGACAAGCGGTACAAAGCCCCATGAGCTTGGTAATCAAAAAAGATCAAACTGTTGAAAAAGATAGAAAGACAAGGTATACGCTTGCAGCATTTATTCTGCATACCGGCGATTCTGCTGACGGTGGCCATTACGTAGCATATGTTAAAAAAGAAGGTAGATGGATTTGTTATAATGATAACCACGTTAATGTGGTATCAGATGCAGAAGCTGAAAATAATGCAAAACAAGCTTATCTGTTTTTTTATCAACCTAGTCGACCAAGAAGAGCTGAATAATTTTGTTACAAGAACGAATTATTATAGGCATAGATCCTGGAACCCTGATAATGGGTTATGGAGCCATTCAAGTAATTGGGAAACAACTCAATGTTTTACAATATGGGATTTTACACCTGCATCAATGCCCTTCTCATGCGATTAAACTTCAAAAAATATTTAAATATACGTTAGAAATACTAGATGAGTTTATTCCAGACGAGGTTGCTTTAGAAGCCCCGTTCTATGGAAAAAACGTACAGTCTATGCTTAAGCTAGGTCGAGCTCAGGGGGTGGCTATGGCAGCGGCACTCATGCGCGAAATACCCATTACCGAATATGCACCACGCAAAATCAAACAAGCTATAACCGGCAACGGGAATGCCTCTAAAGGGCAAGTAGCTTCTATGCTCATGTCTTTATTAGAATTTAAGTCCCTGCCAGAAAAACTAGATGCTACCGATGCCTTGGCAGTAGCCGTATGCCATGCCTATCAACAACAACATTCATCCCCTAAATTAACAACCTGGGAGCAATTTATACAACAAAATCCAGCTCGCTTGGTGTAAACAAGCAGGCACATTAGAGTTCTTGGAGGAGACATTTTTATACAAGCATCATTTTTTTAATAACATAATTTTTAGTAATATGATCTAAGACAAATTAGCTAGCAATTATTTACAAATGAAACTCTCATACTTATTAAGTTGGCTTGTATCCCTATTTACTATAACACATAGCCATGCTCATGCATTAGATATAGCTGACATGGAGAAAAAAGAGAGTTTTCTACCCTATTTTAATGCTGACTCTGCCTATTATTTTATCCAACAACAAATCAACTTTGGCCCCAGAGTACCCAATACAGAAGCCCATCAGCACTGCAAAAAATTTCTTAAAAAGCAGTTACAAGCATATGGTGCTCAAGTTCATATGCAAGAATTTCAAGCGCTCTCTTTCGAAAATAAAACGCTACAATTATGCAATATCATTGCTAGCTTTAACGTACATTCTAAATCCAGAATACTGTTAGCAGCCCACTGGGATACACGTCCTTTCGCTGATAAAGATACAAATTCTCAAGAACGGCCTATATTGGGAGCTAACGATGGTGCCAGTGGTGTCGGTATCTTGCTAGAAATAGCACGCATGATCAATGAAATGCCACTTACAAATATCGGTATAGACATTATTTTTTTTGATGGAGAAGATTATGGGCCTACGGAGGAATGCAAAAACAATTTCACTAACCCAGCTTTATTTTGGTGTTTAGGTTCTCAATATTGGTCTAAGCACCCCCACCAACCTAACTATACGGCTCAGTATGGAATCCTAGTCGACATGGTGGGAAATGGCAAAGCCACCTTCTACCAAGAGGCTTGGTCGATGCTCTATAGCCCTAAACACGTAATGCGCGTATGGAATATAGCTCAAGAGCTAGGTTACGGGAATTATTTTATCAGCCAACCAAGTGGCTACCATATTTTAGATGATCATTATTTCGTCAATAAATATGCACATATTCCCATGATAAATATTATTGATCATACTACAGCTTCCCAAAATTGTTTTGGATTCTACCACCATACACATGCTGACAATTTAGACCTAATTAGCAAAGAAACCTTACAGGCAGTTGGCCAAACTGTGTTACAAGCTATTTATACAATACCTTCAGAGTAATACGTTTTCTTATACATACTATAAAATACTTCTAGTAGTGGCCCCCACACCACCATTCCATGGCCTGTGGCACACAGACCATGGAATGGTGGTGTATAGGCTCCAGCCCTGACACAAACTCACTTTAAACTATCTTTTAGCTCCTTCAGCTTAAGCAATGCTTCTACAGGTGCTAGTGTATCAATATCTATTTGTTTAACAAGGTCTTTTAACTTTTCTGTCCTAGGATCGACCTCGAAAAGAGACAACTGATAAGGCTGTGTAGGTATAGACTTGATCTTTGCTTGTTCTTGTACATGATCTTTATCGCGCTCTAAGTGAACCAAAATTTCACTAGCCCTTTTTACAACTTGCCCTGGCATGCCTGCTAGCTGGGCAACGTGAATACCAAAACTATGCTCACTACCCCCTTCACTAAGCTTACGCAAGAAAATAATTTTACCATCCACTTCTTTTACGGTTACATTAAAATTTTTTACTCTTTCCAGTTGCTCAGCTAATTGGTTAAGCTCATGATAATGGGTAGCAAATAAAGTTTTGGCTCGGGATTTAGGATGATTGTGTAAGTACTCTACAATAGCCCAGGCAATTGAAATACCATCATAGGTGCTAGTACCCCGACCTATTTCATCCATCACCACCAAGCTACGATCACTTAAGTTATGCATAATGCTGGCTGTTTCGGTCATTTCCATCATAAAAGTAGACTCCCCTAGCGCTAAATTATCTGAAGCACCTACACGTGTAAAAATTTTATCTACTAAACCAATTTCTGCATAGCTAGCAGGAACAAAAGATCCGACTTGCGCCATCAATACAATTAAAGCCACTTGTCGTAGTAAGGCAGATTTTCCAGCCATATTAGGGCCTGTAATAATAATAATCTGCTGGGTATCATTATCTAAATAGATGTCATTAGGTATATAACTTTCATCCAGAGCTAATTGTTGCTCAATAACTGGATGTCTACCATCTTTAATGATAATCTTTTTGTGCTGGGCAAGGATAGGCTTGACATACTGGTGTTTTCTAGCTTCTTGAGCAAAGGTGAGGTAACAGTCTATTTGAGCTAGTATTTTAGCATTTTGCAAAATTTGAGGTACAAATTCTACAGCATGATCTAATAATTCTTGATATAACTTGCGCTCTATCTCTGCTATTTTAGCCTCTGCCTCCAAAATTTTTTCTTCATACGTTTTTAATTCCTCGGTGACATAACGTTCTGCATTAACCAACGTCTGTTTACGAATCCAAGTTGGTGGTACTTTAGACTTATGTGCATTCGTAACCTCTAAGTAGTAGCCAAATACTTTGTTATAAGCAATTTTTAACGAATTGATACCTGTCTTCTTAATCTCTTGCTGTTGCAACTTCAGTAAATAATCTTTCCCTTCATAGGCTATTTTCCGCAGTTCATCTAATTCATGATCGATACCTGGTCGAATCAAATTACCTTGGGTAATGGATAAGGGGGGATTGTCTTGTAAAGTTTTTTTAATCTTTTCAGCTAAATATTCACAATGATGAATCTGATGGCCTAGCTTAACAAGTACTTCATGTTGACTAGTTTGTAGATAATTTTGAATAGGAACTGTATGCTCCAACGCTTTCTGTAATGCTACAAGATCTTTGGGCACTGCCCTACCAACAGATACTTTTGAAATGAGTCGCTCTACATCACTAATTTGTTTAAGCTCCTGCAAAATATTTTTCCATAAAAGCGAATCTTCATAAAAGAGTTGAACCATATCCAGCCTCTTTTGAATAGCTTGTATATCTTTTAAAGGCAATACTAGCCACTTTTTCATTAGACGAGTTCCCATCGGAGTAACTGTCTTGTCAAGCACTTCCATCAGGGATACACCCCCTTCTTGCTGAGGTTGTAGTATTTCTAAATTTTTGATAGTAAACCTATCCAGCCACACATATTTATCCTCTTCAATGCGCGCAATGGATGTAATATGTTTTTTTTCTTTATGTTCCGTTTCTTCCAAATATCGAAGAATAGCACCGCTTGTTACAATACCTAACGGCAGGTTCTCTATACCAAATCCTTTAATAGAAGCAGTCCCAAAATGTTCATTGAGCTTCTCTTGGGCATAATCCAGTTGATAAACCCATTCATCCAATGCATAACTAGGGTAATCTTCTTTTGTAAATGCTTGGAAGTTACTTTGCTGCTTTTTGCTCAGAATAACTTCTGCAGGCTGAAATCCTTGCATTAGCTTATCAACATAGGTAAGTGTTCCTTGTGCTGTAAGAAATTCCCCAGTAGAAACATCTAAAAAAGCTACCCCAGCCAGATCTTTCTCAAAATATAAGGAGGCTAAGTAATTATTATTTTTCTTGTCTAATACAGCATCATGAAAAGAAAGCCCTGGAGTTACTAATTCTGTAACGCCTCTTTTAACAATACCTTTGGCTGTTTTAGGATCTTCTAGCTGATCACAAATAGCAACCCGATAACCGGCCTTAATCAGTTTAGGCAAATAAGTATCGAGCGCATGATGTGGAAATCCCGCTAATTCTACCGCTGCCGCTGCACCATTAGCGCGTTTAGTCAGAACAATATCCAGTACCTTGCTGGTCTGAATAGCATCTTCACCAAAAGTCTCATAAAAATCCCCTACTCTAAATAATAATAACGAACCAGGATATTTCGCCTTAATTTGGTTATACTGATTCATTAAGGGTGTAATCACCTCACTCATAAATTAACTGCGTTTAAAAAGGGCTTCCGTATAACAACTGTTGGTGGTACATGTATATGGTTAGATGGCGTAGCAAGTATGCTACCACGCATATAAATTTTTTAATGTTACCAATAGGCCCGTTATCAAGAAAATATTCATGCTTGCTAACTCTCGCTTATCCTTATGGCTTTTAGATTGCTTCCTTAAAAAGCTATCTGACTCATAATTGATTATAAGTATAGTAAATATGCTAATAAAATCATTATTTCACTTAAAAATTGGCAGCTTGATCAACAGTCTTAAAACCGTATACACAAATTTAGAATAACAACATGAAAAAACTTAGTCTTCAGGAGCTAAACAGAAAATCTATAGAAGCATTTAGAACTGCTCGTAAATTACCTTTGGTATTGGTATTGGACAATATAAGAAGCATGCATAATATAGGGGCTGCTTTTCGGATAGCAGATGCATTTTTAGTTGAGAAAATATATCTGTGTGGCATTACCGCACAACCACCCCATAGAGAGATTCATAAAACAGCATTAGGCGCAGAGGAAACAGTAGCTTGGGAATATGCATCAGATAGTTCTATTTTATTACAACATCTAAAGAAAAATGGCTATTTAATCGTAGGATTGGAACAAACGGACAAAAGCTTACTCTTATACGATTATCCAGCAACAGAGGATCAAAAGTACGCACTTGTTGTCGGAAATGAAGTTTTTGGTATTAACGAAGAAGCATTAGCTGCTTGTGATATTGCTTTAGAAATTCCACAATACGGTACGAAACACTCTTTAAATGTAGCAGTAAGTATGGGAATTGCGGTATGGGAAATAGCCAAAAGACAATTAAAAAGATTGTCCTAAGTTGGTTAAACATCAAAACAACTAGTAGAAAATAAGGTAATTATTCACATCCCTAGGTATGAGTAAAGTTTACTAATTGAGTACTAATATTATGTACAAAAAACATGGTAAGTTGTCATCCCTGCACCGTACTTTTGTTCAAACTTGTGGGCCTGTCCAGCAGGGATCCAGCTCGAGGGAGTAAAATAAGATGGCTATGAAAAACTTTTCTATGGTGTCAGGGGCCTCCCCTGACACTTTTTCGTTGTGGACCTGGAGGGATTCGAACCCCCAACCACTACATCCGTAGTGTAGTGCTCTATCCAGTTAAGCTACAGGTCCTCTTGCATCATCAATAGAATTCTTGCACAACCTTCGTCTTTAGCCCTCTGAGTTTGTCAGTAAGTGCGAGTCAGGGACCCAGCCCTGACTCACCAATCCTCCTCCTGCCTTTGCAGGAGTGACATTGTGCTGTCAGGAGTTTCCTCCTGACAGTCCATTGGAGTGTCGGGAATTATTCCCGACACCACAGCTCCGGTTTCTCGCAAATTCCTTCCTTCCCAGACGACTCAATTCTTGGTTTTGCAAGAACTCTAATATTGAAATTATTAATGTTTACAAAACTACTTAATAAAATAGCATTAAATATGTTTTATTTGGACTAGATGCTAAAAATTTTTAGATTTGTCCTTATAACTTTACAATTTAGCAAAACAAATACGTATGAAAAAAGGACTTATAAAAAGTTTAGTTTGTGCTTGGTTACTTACCTTCTTATCAGGATACACCTGGGCACAGGAAAAATCTGAGAATCTAGAGAATAAAAAGGAAAAGTCGGATAAATATGATTTTGTAATTGGGGACGACCAAGATACCCAATCAGACGCTCCTATGAATTATATTACTTTAGTAGTTGACTGGGGTATTGCTTCGTTACTACATGCTCCAACAAATAACATGGCTCTGAATTTTTGGCGATCTAGAGAATTTGGCGGATCGTTATATTACAATATTCCTATTGGTAAGTCCCACTTTATGGCAAGCTTTGGTATCGGGATGTCCAATGCAGATTATCTATTTAAAGATAACAATATCTTAGATAGATCACGTACAAATAGAAAAACTGAAATAAAACCTGCTAAAAATATAGTAACAGGCAACACGGAAATCCAAAAAACCATGTTTTCTATCAATTATGCAGATTTTATAGGAGAAATAAGATTTAATTCTAACAAGGAAGAGCCTCAAGAAGGTTTTTTTATAGCAGTAGGTGGTCATATTGGATTCCAGTTTTTACCTGCCACACACATTCATTATAAAGAAGACAAACAAAATAAAGTACGCATTACCAAAGAAAGCTTCAATGTTAGAAAGTATCGTTTGGGAATGATAGCTAGAATAGGTTGGACTAGATTTGGTGTCTTCTATAAACATACCTTATCAGGACTTTTTGATGAGAATGGACCTAGCCAAGAAGCAATTCTACCAGTTAGTGCAGGTATTAGCATCAATCTCTTATAAAAATTTTATTTTTTTCTAGCCGTTTAAAGCATACATCCTTTATAAGGATATTATGAATTAAAAAAGCTTGGACGGCTAGAAAGTATCTCTATAAAGAAGTCGATTCCCAACAGCTTTATGAACAATATAAGCATAGGTTGGAAATAGAGATGCTATTTGATTCTTACAAAAATCTATTAGAAGCAGATAGTTCTTACATGCATACAGATGCTAGTATGGAAGCTTGGACTTTTATTAAGCATCTAACTACTAAGTTGTATTACAAGATTTTTATACACCTTAAACAATACAATAAATTGGGCAGTATGAGTCATAAAGACCTATTGAGTAGAAATATAAATTCTAGATCGTTAAAGTCATTCCAAAAGCTAAATATAACTGTTACGTAACAAAATTAGGATGTCTGGGTGTATGTTAAATTATCTCATGGCCTCTATAATAACACTAACTATTAAAATACCAACTAAGTGAAATGTCCCACTTATTATACCATATAGAATTGGCTTTGGTATATTTGGATTTATTGCAATGTTGATAGTATTGGAAAACAAATATCCTACACCAATAATGAATGCAAACTCTATAGCTTTACTATAAGAATCAATTCCTAAAGCATAAATCAATATGGCACTTGTAATAGTAATTATAAGTGAGCATATCGCTGGTCCAATAAAGAAAATTGGAGATGAATTTTGGAGTGTACTATTTTCCTTGCCCAATGAATTTGCATATTGCTTTTTAAACAGAAACATAAACCAAAGAGCCCCTAGAAAGAAATATGCAACAAATGCAATTAAAACACTTACCCAGTTAATAGATAAAACTAAATTAATCATAGATCTTATTTTTTAATGTTCTTAGCAAAAATAGAGTAGGTCTATGACAGCCCTATGTCAGTGGTATAAATTAAATTAATGGTACTTGCCAAAATATTAGACTTCTTCTGAAACCAAGAATTAGGTTCTCTGGATAGGTTAGAATACAACTAAAAGTACTAATTACATGATAACAAGATGCATTCCAACATAGGTATTTTTTATCTGATAACCAGAACACTTCTTAACTTTCGACACTTGTAATGCTTAATCCTGATACCACGAATTTCCTGCTGCCATTAAAAATTGACTGTCAGGAGAAACTCCTGACAGCACGTTAATACCGAAATGAAACCCCACCCTCCCAGATCCAGCCTTTTTGTGCTATCATGCCCTGTAAAAAGCCTTTTGTTTTATAAGACAATCCCATATGTAAGGAAAAATTAGGGGTTAACATATATTTGTTAGAAATTCCCACCAGCCCACCCCAAGAGTTTTTATCTTCTACCTCATCAGATAAAGCTAGCTGTAAGCTAGGCTGATACCACAAATTAGTTTGAATATCTAACGCATAAGCTTCATAAGACCACAGACCATCTGTCTTAAAGTCTAGTCCCCCATATACACCTGACAGCGGTGCGCGACCACTATATACACTAACAAGAAAAGTCTTTTCGTAATACCCCAGAAAATTATCCAAGTAATAGGTTATACCAAAAGGACTTAATCCCGGCCTTAATAGTGGCATATAAGCGATGTCATCCCATACGACATACGGCATGGTGAAAGGGCTATCTGTTAAAAAATAAACCATTAATGCCCACAACGGATTCAATAATACAGGTAACAAAGCATTGGAGAGCTGATCAAGATTCATCTGATCTGAATCATATTTTTTATTTAGCTCCTTAATATAGCTCATGATATCGTTGCCTGGATTATCGCGTTCTTCTTCTGAAGAACTAGTTGTCAAAATGTAATTTGTTAAATCAAAGAAAGCAGCAAAAAATAAAAAATAGGTCCTAATATCTATGGTGCGATATTTGAAATGTTTGAACATGATTTCTCTAGCAAGCACTTGATTCGCTTCTGTTCCTGCAATAGTTATTAGTAGGTCAACATCAATAGGCTGCTGCCATAAATAGTGATAATGAGTTGCAGCCTTCCCAAATAAGCTAAATTTATATTTATCTACTGAGACTCCATCCAGACTTCTTCCTCTAAAACCATGTCCAAATATTTCATGATTGATGGTAGACAGTCGCTCACTAATACAAAAATTTATCAATGAACTAAGAACCTGAGCCCACGTCGTCTCGCGTTGTTCTTCAGGAATTAGATAATCTTCAAGCTCATTTAAGAGCGTTCTGCTGGAAAGAAATAAAGAGGATGCACTATGAGGTGATCCATGAAGATCAAAAGTGAATACTTTCTCTATGGGACTAAATTCATTTGATTCAATAGCAGCGTTTACATATTGAGGGAACAGTAATATCACCCAAAAAGATAAAACACAACCGATTCTTGGCATAGTTTATATATAGTTAAAAGTATGGATTATTTGTGATACTATACGAACAACAGATTTTATAAAGGCTCCAAAATAATTTTAGTGCTTAACGAAATAAGTAAAGGCTTTCCTATAAGATATAAAAAAATAGAAACAATAATTTATTTATAAAATAGATTTAAGAGAACACCTAAAATAACGAGTCCCATCCCTACAAAGGTTATCCATTGAAATTTTTCTCCCAATAGAAGATCTATGCCCAATGCATAAGGTATACCTAAATAAGAAATGGCAGCTACATGAGCAACCGGAGCTTGTTGATAGGCATTTATTGCTAAATATTCAGCTATAAAAATCAATATTCCTAGCACCAATAAGTTTAACCCATCATAAGCTGTTAGAGGTACAAAAGTATATAAGCAATAAAAGCTTGTTAAAAGTATTGTACATATTTTTGAATAACTAAAGATAACTAGAGGATGCTCACTTTTTTTCATTTTAGCATTCAAATTATTAGCAAGTCCCATTAAAAGTGCGCTTAGAAGTCCTATAATAATCACATAAACAGATTTAGTATGACTACTAAGATTCGTAACATACGTTAAGAATACTCCTAAAAAAGCTAGTATAAAGAACAACCACCTACGTAAACTAACTGATTGTCTTAAAATGTACATGCCAAGAATAGCTGTAAATATGGGAGAAGTATTTTGTAATACATTTGCGATAGCTAACGGCAATCGCATTAACGTATCAAAAAACAAAGTAATACCTATTCCAGTACTGATACCATACAATAATAACAAGTGACGGCAATTTCCCCAGGGGTATATTTTTTGATAGCGAATTATAGAAAAGCTAATAATAAGTGCTACTATAGAATAAAAGAATACAATTTCTGCTGTAGGAATATGCGCCAATAGCCTAAATATCCAGCCTATCAATGCAAAGCATAGTGAAGAAAATAGCATATACTGGATTCCACGAGAAATTTTCATATGCTTTAGTTTTAGATTTATTTCCCAACTAGATAAATTTAAAACAAATCATCATAAAGAAAGTCGCTTTGTAGTACAAATGTCTAGAAGATATGATCTTTTTGTTTAATAGAGTCCTTCCGAAACCGTCGCCTTGACTCCCCTGGATTCGTCAGTAAGTGCGAGTCAGGGCTTCAGTCCTGACTCACCAATCCTCCTCCTGCCGGAGTTTATCCTCAACTTGATTGAGGACAGGAGTAACATTATTTACTAAAGTAAACTTACATTGAGCACTTTATAATATAACAACTTGATTTACAAGACTTTACGTTTTTGAGGCTCAAAATGAAATCCCTTAATAATCAGAGAGTTGTATAAGGCTTGCTCAATGTGGGGTAAACTCCAGTTTCTCACAAATTCCTGCCTGCCCAGAAAACCCAATTCTTGGTTTCGGAGGAACTCTAATGTAAACACCTACCAATCATCAAGTTGCAACCTATTTCTTTATAAGAAAATCCTTTATAGTAAGATATTCAGTCCTACTACCAGGATAAAATAGACAAAAGTGTGACATGTTTATCAGCGACAATAGTCTTGAGTCTCGTTTTCAGTTTTTAGAGGACTAGTTTTATAAATTTTTTCTTTGCCCAGGCTCTCAAAATTTTCTTACACTCATCTTCTATGTTAGTGGAATGCAAATACAGGGAAGTAAGCGCAGCAAGATTGCCATTAACAAGCGCCTCCGCGCCGGAATCTCCAATGCTGTTACCCCACAAATTCAGAGAAGCCAGCGCAGTAAGATTGCCACTAGCAAGGGCCTGTGTGCCGACATCTCCTATATTGTTGTATCTCAAACTCAGGGAAGTGAGGGTAGCAAGATTTCCACTTGCAAGGCCCTGCGCTCCAGCATCTCCAATGCGGTTGTTTGTCAAATCCAGGGAAGTGAGCGCAGAAAGATTGCCATTTGCAAGAGCCTCTGCTCCGGCAGATCCTATGTTGTTGTTAGACAAATCCAGAAAAGTGAGCGCAGAAAGATTGCCATTTGCAAGGGCCTCGACTTCGGCATCTCCAATGCTGTTACCCCACAAATTCAGAGAAGTCAGAGCAGTAAGATTATCACTTACAAGGGCCTCGACTCCGGCAGATCCTATGTTGTTGTTAGACAAATCCAGAAAAGTGAGCGCAGAAAGATTGCCATTTGCAAGGGCCTGGGCTCCGGCAGATCCTATCCTGTTGTCTCTCAAATTCAGGGAAGTAAGGCTAGAAAGATTGCCATTTGCAAGGGCCTTGACTCCGACATCTTTTATAATATTTCTTTCCAAATTGAGGGAAGTGAGCGTAGCAAGATTGCCATTTGCAAGGGCCTGCACTCCGGCATCTCCTATTCTGTTGTCTTCCAAATCAAGAGAAGTCAACGCAGAAAGATTGCCGTTTGCAAGGGCCTGGGTCCCCGCATCTCCAATACAGGTGGTTCTTAAATACAGGGAATTTAGTACAACAAGTTTGCCACTAACAAGGGCTTGGACTCCGGCCTCCCCAATCTTGTTGCATTGCAAATTCAGAGAAGTCAGAGCAGTAAGATTGCTGTTTGCAAGGGACTGTACGCCGGCAGGTCCAATGCTGTTATGCTGCAAATCAAGGGAAGTCAGGCTAGAAAGATTGCCGTTAGCAAGAGCCCGCGCTCCTACAACTCCAATTTTATTCCATCGCAAATCTAGGGAAATGAGTGCAGCCAGATTGCCATTAGCAAGAGCCTGTGCTCCTGAATCTCCTATACTGTTGCTTCCCAAATCTAGGGAAATCAGGCTAGAAAGATTGCCGCTTGCAAGAGCCTGTACTCCGGCAGCTCCTATGTTGTTGCTTCCCAAATCCAGGGAAGTGAGTGCACCAAGATTTCCACTAGCAAGGGCCTGCGCGCCGGAATCTCTAATGTTGTTGTATGTCAAATTCAGAGAAGTCAGGGCAATAAGATTGCCGTTAGCAAGCGCATGTGCTCCTTCGGCACCAATCTCACTGTTAAATAAAGCTAAATGCTTAATTCTTGTAGCTTGAGAGAGAATAAGAACCTCTTGATCTCCCAATTGACATTCTTTGATGATCAGCGAATTGAAAGGAACTTTTAGCAGTACTTGACAATCTTTTTCATCTAATTTCTTTTTTGATAAGTCTAGTGTTTTTTCTTCCCCTGCTATCAACGCAACCTTTCTCCAACCTTGGCAAACTAAAGAAGCTCTATGAAAGTCTTTTCCATCTAAAAAATACAAAATATAAGCTTGAAGCTCTATGGGAAGATTAGAAAATCCTGTCCCTGCCTGCTGTACATCGTCCATATCCTCTTCTTGATCACTTACAATGTTTTTCCCTCCTTCCGCTTCCTGGATTAGTTGTGAACCATTAGAATTAGGGTTAATACCCACATGTTCGCAATTCGCAAATAGAAGTACACTTAATAACAGTCGAACTACTATGCTTTTATAGGTATAGATATAATTTGCTTGGTGCTTATACATATTATTTTATTAGACTTCTTGCGTAATTAAGTTGATAACTCAAAATTATAGATTCCAGCAATCAAGTTAAACCTT
>MKUM01000105.1 GCA_001897825.1 Candidatus Amoebophilus sp. 36-38 | reverse complement strand
CTGTTGGATCCCAAATCCAGGGAAGTAAGGGCAGCCAGATTACCACTAGCAAGGGACTGTGCGCCGGCAGCTATTATATTGTTACCTTCTAAATCTAAATGCTTCATTCTCGTAAATTGAGAAAGAATGAGAATCTTTTGTTCTGTCAATCGACAATTTTTAAGAATCAGCGAGGTAAAAGGCACGTTTAATAGTACCTGACAATCTTTTTCAGCTAATTTTCTGCCTGATAAATCTAGCGTTTTTTCCTCTCCTGCTATAAACGCAGCCTCTCTCCAGCCCTGGCAAACCAACGAGGCTCTATGAAAGTTCTGCTGATCTAAAAAAGACAAAATATAAGCTTGAAGCTCTATGGGCAATTTACCAAAACCTTCTAGATTTTGGTCAAAATAAGTTTCTTGGTTGATTCTCTTTAGTAAAGGACCTGTTTCTTCCTTATCTTCATTGGATAAAACAAAGAACTTTCGCTTACCTGAAGAGCTTACTGCCTTTTCTTCTTCTGCGCTATAGGTTATGGGAGACTGCTCTGATACTGAATCAACAGGAATGGATGTAAGATTTAATTTTGTGTCGCAGTTTGCAAATAGCAATAGGCTTAATGGCAGTACTTGAACTAGTATTCTTTTATATGTATTGATATAGTTATTTTTACTTTTACGCATATTATGATTGTTTTTACATTAGACTTCTTGCAGAATCAAGAATTTATTTCTCTGAGCAGGAAGAAATTTGTGAAAACCCGGAGTTTACTGGGGTAAATGAGGATTTTGAGCAAATTTCTGACGAACTCAGAGGGCTAAAGACGAAGATTATGCAAGAAGTCTATTCTAATAGTAAACACATCAACCATTAAACTACTATTATTTCTTCATACAACAGCCTTTTTAAGATTTTTTTCATTCACCCAGTAAAAATTTAGAAACTTACAAGTATTGTTACGAATTATTTTAGATCCTTAATGTATCCTATATTCTTAAAGGTCTATTTTTATATATTTTTTATCAGCCCAGGCTCGCAAAACTCTTTTACCCTCATCTTCTATATTGTTATCATACAATCTTATGGAAGTTAGACCAGTCAGATTACCACTAGCAAGGACCTGCGCACCGAAATCTCCAATGTAATTGGTTGCCAAATCCAGGAAAGTGAGCGCAGAAAGATTGCCACTGGCAAGTGCATGCGCGCCGAAATCTCCTATGTTGTTGTATCTCAACTTCAGCGAAGTAAGGGCAGAAAGTTTGCCACTGGCAAGCGCCTCCATGCCGGTAGCGCCGATGCTATTGTCTCGCAAATTCAGGAAGGTGAGCGCAGAAAGTTTGCCACTTGCAAGCGCCTGCGCGCCGGTAGCGCCGATGCTGTTGGATCCCAAATCCAGGGAAGTGAGCACAGACAGATTGCCACTGGCAAGCGCCTGTGCACCTAAATTTCCAATGTTGTTACGCCACAAATTCAGAGAAGTGAGCGCAGTCAGATTACCACTGGCAAGCGCCTGTACTCCGGAGTCTGTAATGCTGTTGGACTCCAAATTCAGGGAAGTGAGTGCAGCCAGATTGCCACTGGCAAGCGCCTGTGCTCCAGCAGCTTCAATGCTGTTGGATCTCAAATTCAGGCAAGTGAGCGCAGAAAGATTGCCACTGGCAAGTGCCTGTGCGCCTACATTTCCAATGTTGTTATGCCGCAAATCCAGGGAAGTGAGGGCAGCTAGATTGCCACTAGCAAGGGACTGTGCTCCAGCAGCTCCAATTCTGTTTCTATTCAAATTCAGGGAAGTCAGGCTAGCAAGATTGCCACTTGCAAGGGACTGTGCTCCGGCAGCTTTTATATTGTTACCTTCTAAATCTAAATGCTTCATTCTCGTAGATTGAGAAAGAATGAGAATCTTTTGTTCTGTTAATCGACAATTTTTAAGAATCAGCGAGGTAAAAGGCACATTTAGTAGTACCTGACAATCTTTTTCAGCTAATTTTTTGTTTGATAAATCTAGCATTTTTTCCTCTCCTGCTATCCATGCAGCATTTCTCCAATCCTGGCAAATCAAAGAGGCTCTATGAAAGTCCTGCTGATCTAAAAAAGATAAAATATAAGTTTGAAGCTCTATGGGCAATTTACCAAAACCTTTCAGATTTTGATCAAAATAAGTTTCTTGATTGATTTTCTTTACTAAAGGACCTGCTTCTTCCTGGTCTTCATTGGATAAAACAAAGAACTTGCGCTTACCTAAAGAGCTTACTGCCTTTTCTTCTTCTTCGCTATAGGCTAGGGGAGATTGTTTTGGCTCTGAACCAACAGGAATGGATGTAAGATTTAACTTTGTGTCACAGTTTGCAAATAGCAATAGGCTTAATCGCAGTACTTGAGCTAGTATTCTTGTATATGTATTGATATAGTTATCTTTACTTTTACGCATATTATGATTATTTCTATAGTCTAATAGTAAATACATCAACCGTTAAACTACTATTATTTCTTCATACAACAGTCTTTTTAAGAATTTTTTCATTCGCCCAGTAAAAATTTAAAAACTTGCAAGTACTGCTACGGATTATTTTTAAATCCTTAATGTATTCTATATTCTTAAAGGCTTATTTTTATAAATTTTTTCTCAGCCCAGACTCGCAAAGCTTTTTTACCTTCAACCCCAATGTGATTGTTGTTATACAAATTCAGGGAAGTGAGCGCAGAAAGGTTGCCACTAGCAAGGGCCTGCGCGCCGGAATCTCCAATGCTATTGTTATACAAATTCAGGGAAGTGAGCACAACCAGATTCCCACTTGCAAGCGCCTGCGCTCCAGAAGCTCCAATGCTATTGTTATACAAATACAGGGAAGTGAGCGCAGACAGATTGCCACTGGCAAGCGCCTGTGCTCCAGAATCTCCAATGCTGTTGTTATTCAAATCCAGGGAAGTGAGCGCAGACAGATTGCCACTGGCAAGCGCCTGTGTGCCGGATGCTCCAATGCTATTGTTATACAAAGCCAGGGAAATGAGAGCAGCCAGATTGCCACTTGCAAGGGACTGTGCTCCGGAATCTCCAATGCTGTTGTTATTCAAATTCAGGGAAGTGAGATTAGTCAGATTGCCACTGGCAAGCGCCTGCACTCCAGAAGCTCCAATGTTGTTGTTATACAAATTCAGGGATGTGAGCGCAGAAAGATTCCCACTTGCAAGCGCATGCGTTCCGGAATCTCCAATGCTGTTGTTACACAAGTCCAGGGAAGTGAGTGCAACTAGATTGCCACTAGCAAGGGCCTGCGCGCCGAAAACTCCAATGCTGTTGAATCTCAAATTCAGGGAAGTGATCGTAGCCAGATTGCCACTGGCAAGGGCCTGCGCGCCGGAATCTCCAATGTTATTGTTATTCAAATTCAGGGAAGTGAGCGCAGCTAGATTGCCACCTGCAAGCGCTTGCGCGCCGGAATCTCCAATGCTGTTGTTAGATAAATCTAAATGCTTAATTCTCATAGATTGAGAAAGAATGAGAATCTCTTGATTCCCTAATTGACAATTTTTAAGCATCAGCGAGGTAAAAGGCACGTTTAGTAGTACCTGACAATCTTTTTTAGCTAATTTTTTGCCTGATAAATCTAGCGTTTTTTCCTCTCCCGCTATCAATGCAGCAGCTCTCCAGCCCTGGCAAACCAAAGAAGCTCTATGAAAGTCCTTTCCACCTAAAAAAGATAAAATATAAGCTTGAAGCTCTATAGGCAATTTACCAAAACCTTCCAGATTTTGGTCAAAATAATTTTCTTGGTTGATTTTCTTTACTAAAGGATCTGCTTCTTCCTGGTCTTCATTGGATAAAACAAAGAACTTGCGCTTATCTGAAAAGCTTATTGGCTTTTCTTTTTCTTCGCTATAGGCTATGGAAGATTGTTCTGATTCTGAATCAACAGGAATGGATGTAAGATTTAACTTTGTGTCGCAGTTTCCAAATAGAAATAGGCTTAATGGCAGTACTTGAACTAGTATTCTTTTATATGTATTGATATAGTTATCTTTACTTTTACACATATTATGATTATTTCTATAGTCTAATAGTAAATACATCAACCGTTAAACTACTATTATTTCTTCATACAACAGCCTTTTTAAAGTTTTTTCATTCACCCAGTAAAAATTTAAAAACTTGCAAGTACTACTACGGGCTATTTTAGATCCTTAATGTACCCTATATTCTTAAAGTTCTATTTTTATAGATTTTTTCTCAGCCCAGGCTCGCAAAGCTTTTTTATCCTCCCTCCCAATCTTGTTGCTCCTCAAATCCAAGGAAGTGAGCGCAGAAAGATTGTCACTTAGTTCTTATCTTAAGGATTAACTATTTTAAATTTAATAATCCACTTGAATACCATGGTAGCTCTGTTGTTGAACATAATCTGTGCGCAAGGGATGTCCTTCCCAATCTCCTGGCAAGAGTATACGACGTAGATCAGGATGGCCTGTAAAATAAATTCCTATCAAATCATATGCTTCACGCTCATGCCAATTAGCCGCTTGCCATATATGACTTACAGTAGATATGATAGGTAAAGGCTCATCTGGTTTATTTCTCGGCAAACTTACTTTAATCATTAACTGATAATTGAAAGGAATAGAATATAGATTGTAGATTGCTTCTAACGTACCTTTTTCCAGACCATTATCTAACGCTGTAATGCATGCTAAGTAATCAAAATACATTGTTGGATGTTCATGCAATACCTGACAGACTTCGGCAATATGTTCGGCAGGTACTAGGATGACTGGAGGCTTGGCATTTATATCATCGGTGCCTATAACAACCTGGGTGCCTAATTCTTGCTGTAAAAGGTTGACAATTGCTGAAAGGTCCATTTTTTAGTTTAAGCTTTATTTTTTCTATCAGTTTGGCTATTTGTAAGCTTATTTTTAATTTTTTCTTGTAGTTTAAGTATCCCTCCTATCAGAGCCTCAGGTCTAGGTGGACAACCAGGAACATATACATCTACAGGAATAATTCGATCTACTCCTTTTACTACATGGTATCCATGTTGCCAATAAGGCCCCCCACAATTGGCACAAGAGCCCATTGATATGACATATTTAGGATCTGGCATCTGCTCATAAAGTCTTTTGATGCTATCAGCCATCTTAAAGGTAACCGTACCTGAGACAATCATCACATCTGCTTGTCTGGGAGAATTTCTAGGAATAACACCCAACCGATCTAAATCATAGTGAGATGCATAAGCCCCCATCATCTCAATGGCACAACAAGCAAGACCAAAGGTAATAGGCCACAAGGAGGAACGCTGTGCCCAATTCAGCAGATCTTCTAAGGATACTAGGATAACTCCGCCCTCACCTGTTTTAGTAGATGTATGATCCATATATGTTCATGTACTTGATTCTAAGTGGTCTCGTCTAAGTTAGCATATTTAGCATTTATTTTTTCATAGTAGGATAAAGGGACCCTGCCAGTAGGTAAGGTTTGCTGTGGGGTAACTATAGGACTACTAAGCATGTTGCTACCTTTGATCATTGCATACGCTAACCCTATACCCAACATCACTATAAAAAAAGTACCGGATATAGCCATGTATACATTCCATATGCCATTTGAGATTTGCTGTGTTCTTTCTTCTATCCACACAGTTGCCCAAGGGAATAGCAAGATAGTCTCTAGTTCAAATAGGATAAAAATAAGCCCTATTACATACAGACGACTATTCACAGGCCCCCAAGCATTGCCTACAGGCTCCATCCCTGATTCATAGGTAGCCAATTTTTCTAGATTGGGCCTATGGGGCCGCAGCCAAGCGCTCACCCAAGCAGCAACCGTGGTCAGCACTACTACACCCACCACCGAGAATAGAATATATAAAAAGGCTGTTTGCTCTGTGGCTAAAGTAATAGGATGACTAGAAAGTAAAGGATTAGCTTCCATAACCAAATCGTTCTAACATTTTAGGTTCACTACGCCAGCTAGGCAAAATTTTCACATGTTGCTCTAGAAATACTTGCTTTCCTAGGAACGCTTCTAAAACCCGGCGTGCGGCTATGCCTACCTGCTTGAGGGCCTCCCCTCTTTTTCCTATCAAGATGCCTTTTTGACTCTTTTTTTCTACATAAATGGTAGCACTGATATGAACAATCTTTTCAGAATCTTTGAATCCTTCTATGACTACCTCAACTGCGTAAGGTATTTCCTGACTATAATGATGCAATATCTGTTCTCGAATGATCTCTGCTGCAAAAAATCGCTCGGTCTTATCAGTAAGCATATCCTTCGGATAATACGGAGGATGTTCCGGTAAATAAGTTAAAATATCCTTTAAAACCTGATCTACTTGAAAATCATGTAAAGCAGCGACAGGAATAACTTTTGCCACCTGAACTTTTTTCTGCCAATCCTGAACCAACTCTTCTAGTGTAATCTGATCTGCAACTAAATCCACCTTATTCATCACGAGCAGTATAGGGATATCTTGTTGTTCCAAGGCTTTCGCAATGATTGGAGGGACGTCTTGATCATAGATATCTACCAGCCACAACAATACATCGGTGCCGACCATCGCATCGGTTAAAGCATGCATCATGGATTCTTGTAGTTTATACGCAGGCTTTAATATACCAGGAGTATCTGTATAAACAATTTGAAAATCAGGTCCATTAACTATACCAGAAATATTGTGACGTGTTGTTTGAGCTTTAGGCGTAATAATCGACAGGCGCTCACCTACCAATTTATTCATCAGCGTAGATTTACCCACATTGGGTTTGCCAACAATGGTTACAAATCCTGCTCGGTGAGATACTGCCTCCATATTAGAATAAAAAATAAGAAAAATAGGATATATTTCTACAAATGTATATATATTTGCAATGCTTCATAACAGTAATTCACTAATCAACCACAAATTAAAATAATTTTATCGATTAGTGCTATGCTAAAAATTTTATATCGCGGGGTGGAGCAGTGGTAGCTCGTCGGGCTCATAACCCGAAGGTCACAGGTTCGAATCCTGTCCCCGCTACTAAATAGAGTTCTTTCAAAACCAAGAATTGGATTTATCTGGGCAGGAAGAAACTTGCAAGAAACTGGAGTTTACTTTAGTAAATAATGTCACTCCTGCGTAGGCCAGGAGGAAGATTGAGGTGTCAGGGCTGAAGTCCTGACACACACTTACTGACAAACTCAGGAAATTCAAAGCGATAGTTTTGAAAGAACTCTAATTCCCATCAGCCATTTACAACTTGCTTTATATCCTGTAATTTTTGGGCTTGTCTACACTTTAAAAGTACTTCTTCAGCAATCCGCTCGAGCTGATGGATGAGCTTGGCTTTATATTGAACTGTCTCGTAGGTAATTCGTTGCATTTCTGTAATCTCCTTTTCCATCCTACTTTTAGCAAATTCTATTTCGGTTTTACTTCGGATCTCAGCAACCTGGACCTTTTTTTGTGCTTCATACAACAGCTTTTCTGCATCCATCTGAGCTTTTTGAATAATAAGCTGTGCTTCCTGTTTAGCCTGGGAAATGATATTGCTTGACGTGGACTCTGCATCTTTAATCGTCCGAATTAATGCACTTTCCAAATCTTCTAGTCTCTTTATTTCTTTCTTGGTATCTTCTAGTTCTACTTTAACTAACTTAAGCTGCGTATTTGATTTCTCCCAAGCTTGAGCTAAGGCATGTAAAAAAGCATCTACCTCTTCAACATCATAACCTCTCATTTTTCGCTCAAATATTTTTTGTTTGATTTCGGCAGGCGTTATTTGCATATACTGTTTCTATTAAGAGTTCTAGAATTAAAACTTACAAAGACACGTGGCATTTACTAGTTAGCTATCCTATAATCTAAAAAAATATTTTCAAGTATACATCAGATATACTAAGTTTCATACATAAGAATTCTTGCATAATGCCCATTCATAAACTTCATCATCTTAGTAACAAGCAAGCTTATTTGGTCTGGGATATTCAAGAATCTGAAGCAGAACTCTTACATAAACTCAATCCTAGTCTAGCCGAAATACAGCTATATGATCACTTCAAGCATCTCAAAAGACGCCTAGAGTGGCTAGCAACTAGGCTAGCCTATCAGTTATTATGTCATGAAATGAATATACCCTATTCCAGAATCCTTAAAGATATAAACGGACGCCCCTACCCGGCAAATCAAAAGGCTTATGTAAGCCTTTCACATTCTTTTCCTTATGTAATAGCAGCAATAAGCGTGAATATACCCGTAGGTATTGATATACAGATACCTCATATGAAACTACAACTTATACAGGAGAAATATTTAAGTAAATCAGAGATAGCAGATGCTAGTCAAGATGTGGAAAAATTATGTGTATACTGGTGCACCAAAGAAGCTATCTACAAAGTACATGGAAAAAAAACACTATCCCTTCAAGCAATAACCATCAAGCCTTTTGAAAAAAGTAGCCATGGGACAATCTATGCTCAGGTTTTAGAAAAGCACCATTATCATGTTGATTATTCTATAACCCCTAATTATACTTTAGCCTGGTACCAAGCGGATTAATAGAGTTCTTTCAAAACCAAGAATTGGGCTCTCTAGGCAGGAAGGAATTTGTGAGAAACCGGAGTTTACTGCAGTAAATAATAAACCTTCTGCAAAAGTATTGTATAAAAGGGAAAAAAGTTATAAAATAGGGTTAACATGCAATAATGGAAGAGCGCTATGCAATTAAGCTACAATAAACTAAGTCAACAACCGCGAGTATTTTTGAAATTAACAGGAGTAAGTGTAGATAACTTTAATGAACTTATCAAACGCCGAGAACCATGCTTTGAACAATTAGCAGCAGAGAAGCTATTGCCTGGACATACTAGCCGCTTAGCTACTAATGCTGATAAGCTATTATGTGTATTACTCTATTATAGAACTTATATTACTCATACCTTTATGGGCTATCTCTTCAACTTACATAACTCTAATATATGTCGTTTAATAAAGAAAATAGAACCTATGCTAGCTAAGAAGGTAACTATCAAAAAAGATAGAAGTTTAACAGTAGAAAAAGTGCTTAAGTTATTAGCAGATGTAACAGAAACACCTACCCAACGACCTATTAACAAGCAAAAGAAGAGTTATTCAGGCAAGAAAAAGAGACATACCATAAAAACAGAGATAGTAATGGAAGATAGCGGGAAAATAGTAAGCGTATCTAAGTCACACAAAGGAAGAACTCACGATTTTAAGATACGAAAAGCAGAAAAACCCTTACCTATAAACGCTATCAAGCTAGCAGATAGTGGCTACCAAGGATGGCAGAAGTTGCAGAGCCATGTAGTATTACCTTATAAGAAGAGTAAGAAAAAATCATTAACTAAGGAAGAGAAAGACCATAACAAGCAATTAAGCTCCAAACGTATGCAAGTAGAACATAAAATAAGGGATTTGAAGTTATTTAAAATTATTTCGGATGTATACCGTAATTTCCAAAAGAAATACAATTTACGATTCAATATTATAGCTGGTATTGTTAATATTAAATATGGATTTTAAATAATTTACTTATTCAGGATATAGTTCCCTAGCTCTATTAGCAGCTTTTCTTACTTACTTTCGCAGAAGTTCCAATGGAAGAAATTAAAAAAAGTAAATGGATTTGACTTTGTAGGGGATAATAAACTAAGTATCTACACAATAACTTATGATTTAAATCCAGAACAAAAGTATCCGTTCTCATATTTACATTAACAATAGACTTCTTCCAAAACCAAGAATTGGGATACCCGTTCAGGTATAGTTATAAGTGGGAGTTAGTAGTAATGCACTGGGCTGTAAGCGTTTACGAGTCATCTAAAAATAAAATCGCTGTTTTTTAGCTAAAAAAGTCATTTAAGCTTCATAAATTACCAATCTACCAAACATATAAGTGACCATATAGCAACTATAAAATACACTTTAATCAGTTGCTTGGTGAATAAAATGTGCGTTTTTAGCTAAATTTAAGGGATATATATACGTAAGCGTAGTTCCTTCCTTATTCCTTCATTTCTGCTGTTTTAGTCGCATCTTTAATTACACCTTGCCTGTTTCCCATACATTAACTTTAGCTTAGATTGTGCATTTGCATCCCCTTGATTGGCAGCTTTTTGAAACCATTCTACCGCTTTAGTCATATCTTTATCTACACCTTGGCCGCTTTCATACATTAAACCCAGATTATATTGTGCTTCCGGATGATCTTGGAGAGCAGCCTTTCGAATCCATTCTACTGAGCTAGGGAGATGTACAGGTACGCCTCGTCCATTCGCATACATTAGACCTAGCTTATATTGTGCTTCCGGGTGACTGTTGTTAGCAGCCTTTCGAATCCATTCTACTGCGCTAGGGAGATGTACAGGTACTGCTCGTCCACTCGCATACATTAGACCTAGCTTATATTGTGCTTCTGGATGATTGTTGTTAGCAGCCCTTAGAATCCATTCTACTGCGTTATGGAGCTGTATAGGTACACCTCGCCCACTCGCATACATTAGACCTAGCCTATATTGTGCTTCTGGATGACTGTTGTTAGCGGCATCTCGAAACAATTCTACTGCGTTATGGAGCTGTATAGGTACACCTCGGCCACTCTCATACATTAGACCTAACTTATATTGTGCTTCTGGATGATGGTTCTTAGCAGCATCTCGAAACAATTCTACTGCATTAGTAAGATTTTGAGTTATGCCTTGACCACTCTCATACATTAAACCCAGATTATATTGTGCTTCCGGATGATCTTGGAGAGCAGCCTTTCGAAACCATTCTACTGCGTTGGGGAGATGTAGAGGTAGGCCTTGGCCACTTTTATACATTAGACCTAACTTATATTGTGCATTTGCATCCCCTTGATTGGCAGCATTTTGAAACCATTCTACCGCTTTAGTCATATCTTTATCTATACCTCGGCCACTCTCATACATTAGACCTAGCTTATATTGTGCTGCTGGATAACTGTTCTTAGCAGCCTTTCGAAACCATTCTACTGCGTTGGGGAGATGTAGAGATAGGCCTTGGCCACTCTCATACATTAGACCTAGCTTATATTGTGCTTCCGGATGATCTTGTATAGCAGCCTTTCGAAACCATTCTACTGCGCTAGGGAGATGTGTAGGTACACCTCGGCCACTCTCATACATTAGACCTAGCTTATATTGTGCTTCTAGATGACTATTCTTAGCAGCCTTTTGAAACAATTCTACTGCGTTATAGAGATGTATAGGTAAACCTCGACCACTCTCATACATTAGACCTAGCTTATATTGTGCTTCTGGATGACTATTCTTAGCAGCATTTTGAAACCATTCTACTGCTTTAGGGAGATGTATAGGTAAACCCCGGCCACTCTCATACATTAGACCTAGCCTATATTGTGCTTCTGGATGATTTTTGTTAGCAGCATCTCGAAACAATTCTACTGCTTTAGTAAGATTTTGAGTTATGCCTTGGCCACTCTCATACATTAAGCCTAGCTTAAATTGTGCTTCTGCTACACCTTGTTCAGCTCGCATTTTATACCATTCTAATGTCTCTTCGTTTCTTTCTTGATACTTGCTTAACTTACGTACTTGGATGCCTGGTACTACATAGGGCAAAAGTGATTGGAAATAATGAGGCGAAGGATTTACGTATTTTATCAAGGGGTGGGAAGAAAAATCTGGGTTTTTTTCAAAGACGGAGTTAAATTTTCTACTACTTATAACCTTATTATTTGTTGACCCTCCCATTATGGGCATATGCGAAGTACTATTAAGTTGTCTAGATGCTAGTATTCCATGCGATTTTGTAGCAGAAAAAATAGACTTTATTTTATTTTTCTCTGTACCAGGACCTCCACCTTTTAAACCCATAGTTCCTACATATACATACTCTTTGAGATCATGTATGTATGCTTTTTGCCAAGCTGGATTTTTTACTGCTCGTTCCGAAGCTCTAAAACCTGGCTCTATGATTACCGGTACAGCTGGCAAAGGATTCTTTCTACTGAACCCGGTAGGAAGACACTCCTGCACCACTGCTTGTAACTCATCACTTTCTTGCTTTTTTTCAAAGCTTATTTGGTGTCCTTCTTTGACCAAACATACCTGCTGGTTTAATAACAAACTAACTAGTTGGGGATTATCTTTTCTTCTTTCTGATTTTTTTGCTAATTTTTTTTGCTTTTCTATTATCTGCCCTTGGTTGCTAATACAAATAGCTGGGTAGCTAGTGTTGTTTACTTGGGTTTGGTTATTTAATTGGTTAACACTAGCTTTTTTTGCCAAGGTTAAGTTATCAAGCTTATATGATACTAAACTCATGCTTTTTTGCCTTATTACTAGGCCATGTTCTATTTCTATATCAAGACTCGTTTTAGCAAGAGGAGCGGTTATATCGTTACTACCAATAATCTGTTGTTGCTTATCCAAGATTTGCTCGTTAGGAACTAGTCGGCATTCTACTACTACATCACTGGCATGTGTGATTGTTTCTTTTTCTGGCTGTGGAGATATATTATTATAACAATTTTCTAAAAGAAATACAACTAGTAATAACTTAGCTACTAACTGGTAACGTGACTTATAGTTTGATTTCATAGGCTATTTGAATTAAAAGCTAACGGTGATTCTAAATTTATTGTATAATTTGGATGGTTACAAGTACTTTATCGAAAAAATAATTAATGGACCTTCTGCGAAACAAAAAATTAGGGCAATTTATCCCCTTACAAGGTATCTAAACATCCATTTTTATATACTAAAAATATTTTCGCAGAAGGTCTATTGTTGACCAACCCTGCATAATGGGTCCTCTTATGACTTTCGTCAAAAAGATCTTTAGTATTAGTAACGTTAAATTTTTCTTTTAGTTTTTCATTACTCAATACACCATCCCAGCCAATATCTTGTGGATCTAGCCAAACAGACTCACATTCATCACAAAATAGCACTATGCTGTTTTTTTCATTCGAAAGTGTATAAAGGTATTGATAACCCGACTCACAAATAGGACACAACCTATTCTTATAATCTAAATTCTTATTAGTACCATTTGTATCTGGATGAAATCCATGCATGCCATTTCCTCCACAACCATCCAATAATGTGGAAGCTATAAAAATATTTAGAATTCCTGTTATCATTTTAAGTTTTATCTTTGTCATGGCAATCAATTTTTAGTTATTAGCGTTATAGGCAAAATAATAAAATATTTATTTGCTTGGCTCGGCTCGTTGTATGTATCTGCTTTTGATATTCCTCTATCAAATAATAGAATCTCTTCCTTTTCCACTTTAGCTTGATGGATAGTTCTTATTAAAGCTATATCTTCGCTTGATTCATTTACTTCTTTACGTATTCTTACACTACTTGGCAGATTATTCTTTAACCCAAGACTTAACTTGATATGCCCATCAGTAGGCCTTACCCCTAAAATTCAAGTCATCTTTTAATAATTTCGCTGTTAAAGTGATGATGGGTGAGTCAAATCTGTAGAATTTATCTGACTCTGCTTTGCTAAACAATGCATTATAACGTACCACTAAATCTTCATAGATATTACAAGCTATCTTTTTCAAAAATAAGTATAGACTCTTTTAAAAACAGCAACCATGAGACTATTTATGGCCAAGTTTTAGGGCGTTATAATTATCTTATTCACTATTGGGTAGCACCTAATTACGTCTTAGCCTGGTGCCAGGCAAATTAAGAAAAAGTAGTTGCGTGAAGCTTATCTTTTTTGTATTTTATTTATATAGGAATTTTATCAATCCGAGTAATATGTTGATAAAGTAGTTAAGAACAATGAAGCTCTTCTAACTATCAGGATTAAGCAAATATATGTACAAGCTGGTAAAAAAAGAGTTTATGAGGCTAATATAATGAGTGAAGAAGTAGTAAGTAAAGCTTCATGAGCCGGAAAGCACTCTGTTAACATATTTTGGCAATTAAATGTGAAGGAGTAATATACGCTTTTAACAGCAGGAGTAGTCGCAAAGCTTCCTCACCACCTTTCCTGTTCATATGAACCTAATACTTACTTATTAAAAATAAGAATTAATAAATAACTAAAAAAAATAAAAATATGTTTCAATTTGGAAAAATTTCATCAAAAAAAGATGAAAAAGAAATAAATCCACAAAGTGATGGAAAACAAAGTGATGAAAAACTTAAAGCACTATTTGTGGGCAAAACAGATCAGGACGAGTATGGAGATAAATTTCAGACCCTGATGGGACAGTTATCAATTAAACACGAAGAAGCTCAATCCAAACAGAAGCAAGCGTTGGGTCTAGTAACTTGTACTAATTATGACTATTATAATGATCGGCATGAGTACACTAAGGAGGAATATCCGACAATCCTAAAAGATCGCAGACTGCCAAGGGAGTGGGTAAGCGATATGAGAGATGGTTGTATCGAGATAGCTAACCACGCACTCGAGTTGTCAGGATATGCGAAGTATTTGAGGAAGAAAGCAAAAGACTTCACAGATGCGGGATATAACATATGTTGTAGTATTAATTATTATCATAATAGAACCGAAAACAACGTAGGTATGCATCAAGACTCTTTGGGCATAGAGCTATTTGTATTACTAATTTATCTTCCTACGGTAGAGGGGCCCGAAGTGAAGTTGAAAAGTGAAAGCCAATTTAACGAACGTATACAGGCCATATCCGACCGTAAACTTATGCCTAAATTTTTCATAGAAGACGTGAAAGGTTTGTATGAGGGTATTAAAGCTAACAAGGATAGTCTAATAGAATGGGATGAATGCCCACCAGAATTCCGTAAAAGATTCAGCGAAGGTAAAATAGAATGGATTGAGACTGTACCAGGACCAGGTGGTATCGTAGGTTTTGTGGATGAATTGATGATACATTCAACACCTCTTGAAGGGCGCCGAGCGTCTAACATCACGTTACTACTAAGAATACTAGGGGAAATGAAAACTAAGTATAATGGGAAGGACAAGGAACTTAGAACGGTAAGCTTTTTGGAAACTGCGATTCAAAAAATTAACGCAAAAAAAGAAGAAGAGAAATATTATATAAGTATAGATGAATTAAAAAATATAATAGATGAACAGGATGAAGAGATACTTAACGAATTATATAAAAGGGCGGGGGAAGAACAAAAAAGTTTTCTTTTGCAAGAAGGAGAAAACGGAGATCCACTAGCTTTCAGCGAGCATACGTTATATCGAACTGATTATACTGACGAGACTGCGGATGTGTCTGAAGAGTACACTGGAGGTAGAGAGCGCAGAAAATCAATAATAATACAACAGAAAGCAAAAGAAGGGACAGAGAAAGAACACGAAGAAGTAGAAGGAACAGCGAAAGAACCCAAAAAAGTAAGGCGATCTTTCCTAAGGGTATGGGTTGCAGCTTTACCTAAAAAGAAGGATTAGAACATACTCTAACCAAAGCTCACATTCCTCAAACCAATGGGGGATGTGAGTGACTCTTGGAATAGTTTTTTTTGTGGTGGTGCCAGGTATTTACAGGTATTTAGCCTAACACCTTATATCCTTTGATCCCCCCCTCTCCTACTAACTATCTGCAGAAAGCTCTTAGTAACACATTAGAGTTCTACTTTCTAGTAGAAACCTTCTTTTTGCTACCGGATGCAACTGGCACCTGCTCAACTAATTTCTGACAGGCTGCAAAATCTAAATAGCTAATATCTATATCTTTAGGCAGTTTAATATTTTTATCACCTGCTTTCAAATAAGGTCCCCAACGACCATTTAATATTTGTAAGTTCGGATCTTCCTTAAACGTTTTAATTATTTTTTCTGCATCTGCCTTTCGCTTAGCTTGTATAACCTCTATAGCTCGTTCTTCTGTAATTGTAAGTGGATCGTCTTCTTTAGGAAGTGTATAATATTGATCGTGATGCTTTAAATAAGGGCCAAATCTTCCTATACTAGCTTGTACAGGTAAGGTTTCGAATTGACCTACTATACGAGGAAATTTGAAAAGAGTAAGCGCTTCTTCTAAGGTAATATTTTCTATGCGTTGGTCTTGTCTAAGGCTTGCAAAACGTGGTGCTTCTTCTTCCTCATTGGTACCTATTTGAACTAAAGGGCCAAATCTTCCAATACGGGCAGTGACAGGTTTACCCGTAACAGGATCATGACCTAGCAATCTACTGGTATTAATTGCGGTTCTCTCTATTTGCCCTGTTTCCTCAACTTTGGGATAGAATTGTTGATAAAATTCTGCAAGCATCTGATTCCACTCTTTGTTTCCTGTAGCTATTTCATCTAGCTGGGATTCCACTTTGGCAGTAAATCCATAATCCGTTACTTCTGCAAAACGCTCCACCAAGAAATCATTAACTACCATAGCGATATCGGTAGGAAACAATTTATTTTTTTCTGTTCCTGTAATTTCTTGAAGTTTCTCTTTTTGAATCTCCTTATCTTTCAAAGTCAAAACTTGGTAATTACGTTCTTTTCCTTCTTTAGACTCCTTAATGATGTAGCCACGTTGTTGAATGGTAGTAATGGTAGGAGCATACGTAGAAGGACGACCAATACCCTGCTCTTCGAGCTGTTTGACGAGGCTAGCCTCAGAGTATCTAGCAGGTGGCTTAGTAAAACGCTCACGTGCTTGCATATAATTTAAATCCAAAATCTGTCCAATAGTCAAAGGAGGCAACAATTTACCACCTTGAGCATCCTCCTCTTGTTCATCTTCATAGCCATGTTTGGTCGCATAAACTTTAAGGAATCCATCAAATTTTAGTACTTCTCCATGGGCTAAAAGTTCCTGTGAGGTAGTAGAGATAGCAATATGTGCCGTGGTCTTCTCTAACTGAGCATCTGTCATTTGTGAAGCAATCGCACGTTTCCAAATCAACTCATAAAGACGTTGTTCACTAGGATCCTGGCTCACAACCTGCTTAGAAAAATCCGTAGGCCTAATCGCTTCATGGGCCTCTTGTGCAGTAGCCGATTTGGTTTTGTAATGACGTTCTTGGAAATATTCAGCCCCATATTTATGCTGTATTTCTTTTTGTGCATTTTGAATAGCCTCTTGTGAAAGTGCTACAGAGTCTGTACGCATATAAGAAATCTTACCTGCTTCATACAGATTTTGCGCTAGCAACATTGTACGCGTAACCCCATATCCTAACTTCTGACTAGCCTCTTGTTGTAAGGTAGATGTGGTAAAGGGAGCCGATGGAGTTCGTTTTGCCAGTTTTTTTTCCAAGTCTTTAATAGAAAAAGTAGCACCGATACACTTTTCAAGAAAGTGGTAAGCTTCTTTTTCACTGGAAAAACGATCAACAAGTTCAGCAGCCAACGATTGATTTTTGCCTAGATTAAATAAAGCGGTTATGACAAAATAATTGATAGGAACAAATGCATGGATGGCACGCTCTCTTTCTACAATCATTCTGACAGCGACCGATTGCACACGACCTGCTGACAGGCCAGGCTTTATTTTTTTCCATAATAATGGAGATAGATCATAACCTACCAATCTATCTAAAATTCTTCTAGCCTGCTGCGAATTTACAAGGGCAAGATCAATATCTCTAGGATTTTTGATTGCATTGAGTATGGCATTTTTAGTAATTTCTCTAAAAACAATCCGTTTGGTCTTCGTATCATCTAAATGAAGCGCTTCTTTCAGGTGCCAAGAAATGGCCTCCCCCTCTCGGTCATCATCACTCGCCAAATAAATTTTTTCTGCCCTTTGAGCCATCGTTTTGAGTTCTTTGATGAGCTTTTGTTTATCCTTATTAATTTCATAAGTAGGCAGAAAGTCTTGAAAGTCTTGGCTTATATCGATCGCCTTATTATGTTTAGGTAAATCACGAACATGGCCATAAGAGGAAGCTACTTCATACTCTTTGCCTAAATAATTTTGAATAGTTTTAGCTTTAGCAGGTGACTCAACAATAACTAAATTTTTATTTTTAGACATATACTCTATGCGCGCAATTAATTATTTGATAAACAAAAAATACTAATTAAATTTCGGGTTTTGTCCAAATTTTATGCCAGAATTATAACAAAAGACATAAATATATGTTTTTCTAGTTAAACGTTCACAATTTTTTAGTTTATTGATATCAAGTTTCGTTAACTGAAAAGGTAAAATGATCATAATCAAGCATATCTTAAATGACTATATAAGATTAAATTTCATAAAAAACTATATATATGAAGCTATTTTCTCATCATGCTAATATGCCAGGTACTCGAATAGGACTCTTTCGTTCTAATTGCCCTATTGATCAAGCATCCTTAGTAGTTATCCCTGCCCCTTGGGAAGTGACCGTATCTACGCATTCAGGTACAGCCTTAGGGCCTGAAACAATGCTGAAGGCTTCCTACCAACTAAATGCCTATTCACCAGAATACACACATATACCACAGTTAAATATAGCCATGTTACCTATTTCACATGACTGGAAAATATTGAGTAACACACTTAGGCACGATACAGCTGGATATATACATGCACTAGAATTAGGCATTCAAGCTCCTATTTTGCCTAAAAGTGTCTTGCAAAAGATTAATTCAAATACCCGACTCTTTCAAGAAGAATTAAAGAAAAAAGCACTAGGTTATTTAAATAAAAATAAACTGGTGGCCGTATTAGGTGGGGAACATAGTGTAGCATTAGGCCTCCTAGAAGCATTGGCAGAAAAACATGAGCATTTTGGCATACTTCATATCAACGCACATGCTGCCTTATACAAAGCATACCAGGGATTTAATTATTCTCATGCATCCCTGATGCATCATGCACTCAAATTACCCCAGATCGAAAAAGTAGTTCAAATAGGATTGCGAGATTATAGCAAAGAGGAGGCACAAGTGATTGCTAATTCAAAGGGACGTATCGTAGCATTTTTAAATGATAAACTACAAGCGGATCGTTTCCGCGGTATCAAGTGGGATACAAGTTGCAAAAAGATCATCGATGCCCTACCGGAACAGGTATATATTAGTTTTGATATCGATGGCTTAGACCCGAGTTTATGTCCCAGCACAGGTAGCCCTGTACCAGGTGGTTTGGGATTTGATGAGGTATGTTATTTATTGAGATGTATGGTGGCTGCTGGAAAAAAAGTGATTGGTTTCGACTTATGTGAGGTAGCTCCTGGCGAACACCTAGACTGGGATGCACAAGTAGGTAGTAGGATGCTTTATCAACTGGCTATCACTACCATTGCTAGTCAAAGCAAGGGAGATACGAATGAGTAAGGCCAAGAAAGGCACACGCGAGGTCGCGTGCGCCAGCATGGGGTAGCAAAATGCTTTATCAGCTTGCCATAACTACAGCTGCTAGTCAAAATTGCCGAAAACTGAATAAAGTAATAATGGTATACACGAAGCTGCGTGTGCCAGCTGATGAAGATTAATCATTAGTAGAAGGGGCTCCTCCATTCTTTTTCTCAGCTTCAGTTTCTCGGTCTTGAATTTGATCACTATCCCTATTATCATCATTTGTTCTATTTCTTTTCGGAGAGCTTTCTTTTGGAGAGCCTTCTATAACTGTAGCGTCTTCCACGCCTACAGCTCCTACTAAACTTCCTGATTCCGTGTCCGAATTTAGTTCACTTAGTCTACGCTTTTTTGCCTTTTTACCTTCAATCTCTTGGCTAGTCTTCATTTCTTCTTTTAACTCTTCGAACTTTTGTTCCATTTCCCTCATTATTTGTATTTTTTCTTGCTGCGCTTCTTCTAGTTTTCTTTCAAATTGGCTTATAAACCCTTTCATTTTTTTGATTAAGCTTTGTAATGTTTCTTCTTTTTCTTCCACTTTTTCTTTACCTTTACCCCCGTCTCTCACTTTTTCTTTGCCTTTGCCCTCACCTCCTTCCCCCCCAGATCCTTCTTCTTGCGATATTTGTAGTTTTTTCTCCTCTAAAAACTCCTTCATATTCTGTCTCCAAGTCTGGTTCTGCCACACTTCTTTCATTTCCTCAAGACTTATACCAATTTCATCATCCAAAAAATCATTATCATTATTCAAAAAATCAGGTTGGCATTCATATTTTTTTAAAAAACATTTAAGAGATGATTTAGGAATTCCCCAATAATCTTTACCATCAGGAAGATTTTTTATAATTCCCTTACTACTTATTTTTTTTTAAGTTTTTTTTCCCAAAAATTTTTTTCAACATCTGGCTACAATATTTACAATGATCTATATCACAACCCATAGCCAATATATGGGTATACTGAGTAGGCCTTTCCTGCAGAAACTGCATAAATTCTGCTTCTGAATGAGCTTTATTAGCTACAACTACATGATAGCCTTTTTTATGAGCTTTCTCACAAACTTTTTCCATTGCCTCTTTCTGAGTAAAATTTAGATTAGTAAACACAAATCTTTTAATACAGCCATCCATCTGCCTCAGCGCCACACATACTACACATCCCTTTAAATCGTTTGCAAGTACTGATTTAATCTTGTGAGCATCTTTACTTAATTTATTAGGAGAGATTTTTTTAACTTCATTAAAACTAGTAACATAATTCCAAACCAGCTTGCCAGGGGATCTTTTTTCATCGAGCCACCACTGAGCTTTAGTAAAGTTATATATCCCCTCAAAATGAGGAGCATCTTCTTCTTCAGAATCTGAGTAGTAGTCTTTATCTTTTTCTCTTTTTCCACTTTCTTTATGTTTACGCTCAGGAGAAATAGAACATTTAGGACTAGGGGAAGCAGTACGTAAACGAATAGGAAAAGATAATAGTCGCTTAGCTATATGTTCTTGAATTATTTTTCGCAAGCTTTTAGAATTTTCATCGAGGGAATAAATCAATGTTCCCTCTATTTTAAATAATATTTTAATTGGTATCTCTACGTTGACAGATTTAGCAATTTCAGCAAAAAAAATGAAATGATCTCGTGTTTCATTATCCTCACTAACTTTATTTACTAACTCTGTTAATAAGCTATCCAAAATTTCCGTAATGTTTAGCTCCTTACATTTTTCAATTAAAATTCCTAGTACTTCCTTATTTTTATCTTTTATTGCCGCTAAGCAACTCACAGTTATACACGTAAGTCGATTATTCTCGTTCGGTTCAAAATTCTGTAAATTTTCATAAACACTGTTAAGTTCAACTTTTCCTTTACATGCAGCTTGATATATTGCATAAGCTACTGGTTTAGAAAGTGTAAGGTTCGATCCTCTTACTCTTAGCCAAGAGGCAAAGTTAGCTTTTGAATATGAATCGTATTTGAAACCATTTTTAAGCATAAAATATAATGCATCACCCATTGCTTCTTCCATTTCTTTTTCTTTTTCTTTACTTGCATCTTTATGGTATTCAACTAAAACCTCGAAAAAACGGTCCATTCGTTCTTTCATCGATTTAAATTCCGATTCCTTATTTTCTTTAATCCTCCCAAGTCTAACTTTTTCTGTCTCAAGTTCACTTTGCTCTTCCTCAATCTTACTTAATCTCGCATCTATTTGTTCTATAGAAAGATCACAACTCTGAGTAAGTAAAGTACAACCTATTAATACGAAACACTTAATATAGTTCTTCATATATATCATTATTATCTTTTTCATAGTACTCAATATTATTTTAGTGAAAGCAGCCAAACATAAAGCAATATAATAAGGTTATTACAACCAACAATAGGCGATTTGGTAAGAAAAAAAGTAGTATTGGACAGTCGTTCTTTATCCCCACTGCACTGCTATCGGCTGCCAGGAGAAAACTCCTGGCAACACATTAAATTAGTACGTGACAATCATCCCGATTTTACCTCAACGCACAAACAAGTGGAGAACGGGCTAGCCATTATTAAGATATCAACTACCTAGTTGTTTATTAGAATTCTTGCAGAACCTTCGCCTTAAGTCCCCTTTGGTTCCTCAGTAATTTGCTCAAAATCCTCATCTGATCTCAGGAAAGATTCCTGACACCACAACTCCAGTTTCTCAAAAATTCCTTCCTCTCCAGATAAACCCAAGTCTTGGTTCTGCAAGAACTTTATTGGAGGCTCTTGTTTGGAATTATCTTGGCTAGGCATTCCGATAGATATTTCATGATCTTGTTTGTCTTCAGGCGCTAGTTTTCTACGCTTATATTTTGATTTAGCAGGAGGCTGAGCAGCCATATGATTAGTATCCTGTCCGTCTTTAGGTTCTGATTTTCTACGCTTACGTTTTGATTTAGCAGGAGGCAAAGTAGCCACTTCCCCAGGTATATTATCATTTTGCCCGTCCTTATGTTCTAATTTTGAACTAGCTTGGTCAAGTATTTCTACAGATATCTCATTATCTAATTCGCCTTTAGGCGCTAGTTTTACACGTTTAGCCCCTGGTTGAGAACCAGGCTGGGTTATCACTTTCATAGGGGTCTCGGCCAAACTAGCTTTATGCCTTCGCTTAGCATGTTTAACTCTTGTGCCATTGGGTTTGGATCGGGAATTAGTCTGAGTACCTACTTTCACAGGTATATTAGCTGAAATACGTTCTCTACGTGGCTTAGTCCTATCAGCTTTCGTCTTAGGAATATCCTGACCAGGCTTCTCCATAGGTATTTTACCTAATCTATTTTTACCACGATGGGCCACTGATTTACCATTATGTTCGATAGCTAGCTCCATGGGTATCTTATTTACATCATTTCTAATATCTAATCTAGCACCCTTAGCCCTTAACATGAATATTATTTTCCAATACTTTTCTTTTGCAGCTATATGTAAAGGCGTATTACCATTACGATCTTGTAAATTTGCCATAGCACCTGCTTGTAAAAGTTTTTCTACTGCTGAGACACTATTTTTAAGTACTGCTACATGAAGGGGAGTACAGTCATCGCTATTTTGAATATTTAATTCAATGCCTTCTTTATCCAACAATCTATCAAACATTATCAAGTCGTGCCAACCTAACGCTAGGTGTAAAGGGGTATCGCCTTCATTGTCCTGTAGATTGACATTAATAGTTGGATCTTCTAATAATCGCTTGACCATCTCGGCACGATTGTCTGAAACAGATAGATGCAATACGGTAGAACCGTTGCAATTTTTATCATTTATATTGGCTCTAGCTCCACATGACAACAGAACATTGAACATATCAGAACATCCCCTCATAGCTGCTAAATGTAGAGGCGTATTACCATCATTATCTTTTAAATTTACGTTAAAATCCGCTTGGGTTAATAGAAGTTTAAAAAGTGTTACATTTCTTAATAAAACCGCTCGATGAAGTGGAGTAAAACCATAAGAAGTAGATGCATTAACATCAACGCCACGTGATAGTAAAGCCTGTATAATCCCGTGATCGTCCAGCGTAATAGCTTCATGTAATGCAGCAGGGCACATTTCCAATAGGTAATTGTCATTTAAGCTACTAACAACAGATGTAGGGTGGTCATGAAAGAATTGAAGTACGCTTACAAGGTTATATTGATGTGCTATCTTAGCTAACTCTATCATTTTGTTTGTGATAGATTCAGACACCTTAGGATCCCCGGGAATATATTCACCATCTCCACACTGAACAAAAAGAAATCCTGCTACCAAACTTAATATTATTGAACAACATCTACTAAAACCCCGTATTGCTTGAATCATATCAGTCAATTGCTAGCTCAAGGAACAAAATGTACATATTCTAGACTGCATTCCTATGACTTTGGAGCAATTTTCTAATTTCTTCAGTTCGAGCACTAAGTATGTACGCTTGTTGAACCTTAGCGCCTGCTCCTAACAACAATTGCACGATTGCAAGATGTCCATTACCAGACGCGGCATGAAGTGGCGTCTTATCTGGCATACCGAACATAGCTAGGTTTACATCAGCCCCATGTTCAATTAAAGATTTTACTGCCTCCACCTTTCCGTTAACAGATGCAATATATAATGGGGTTATGCCATCGGCATTCTGTATGTTAATGTTAACATTCTTACTTAATAAATATTTAAGAATTGGTATATTTTCTCTCTCTGCTGCCAGATATAGCGGAGTATAGTCGTGTTGGGTGACTTTTACATTGAGATTAGCGCCATGATCCACCAGTTCTCGTATCACTTCTAAATGATCTCCTCTAGCCGCATCAAAAAGGGGCGTACTAAGATCTGAACTTGATATATCTACAGCAGCTCCATGTGCTAACAATAGCTTCACTATTTCTAGATGACCTTTTCGGGCCGCTTTATGCAAGGCTGTTTCACCATCATGATCTTGTAAGTCTAGCTTAGCCCCATGATCCAGCAAAATTTTCACTAGCTTGGGATTTCCTAATTCTGCAGCTTGTTGGAGTGCTGTACTACCCTCTTTGTCAGGATCAGGACTATTAATATCAATGCCTTCTTCATCAAGTCTAAGTAGCATATCCACTAAAAACGGATGATTGCCTTCTATAATAAGTGCATCAATCAAATCATTTTGTACTTGTTCTACAGGCGGAGCTACTCCATCAATCAACTTGATAATATCTTTATTTTGAGTCAGATCACGAGCAGTTTTATTATCTCTCGTTTTAGTAGTTATATCTGCACCTGCTTCAACCAATTTTTTAAAGATATCCAAGTAACCTCTAGCGGCTGCTAAATGCAATGCATTTCTGCCATCTGGGGTGAAAACATTGAAGTCTGCACCTTTTTGAAGTAATGCTTGGACAGCAGGCAAATTACCATGAAGTACTGCTGTATGTAAAGGGGTATATTTATTAGCATCCGGCGTATTAATCTGATCTTTAGAAGCTTTCTTTAGCAAAGCTTGCATGATTTCAGGGGCCGGATTTTTAGCAGCCAGATGTAAAGGCGTGTAGCCATTCTTGTCAAGTATACCTACGGAAGCACCTTGATCTACTAAAATTTGCGTAGCTTCTATGTTATTCTCATGAATAGCAGTATGTAAGGGCGTTTGTCCATTATTATCTTGTGCATTTACCTTAGCTCCTAGTTTTACTAAATCTTTTATCATGCTTGGTTTACCGAAATTATATTTTACGGCTGCATGTAAAATAGTTTCCCCATCTTGTTCATTATCTCGACTATCCATATCTACTTGGCTAGGATCATCTTTGAGTGCACGAAGCCTATCTACCAAAAATTTAGATTTACCACCAAATGCAAGTTCTATCACTCGAATATCCGATAGAGAAACGTTGCTTAAAGGTGGTGTAGGATCCTCGCTAGAGTTTTCACGCTGTTTTCCATTTGGTTTTTTATTATCAGAAGGCGTTTTATCAGATTTTTTAGAATTAGGTTTATGCGTTCCTTTGTTCGAATTAGTACAATCACACTGAATAAAGAAGATTAACCAGATAAAGAGTAGCAGCCGATAAGCTGGGATTTTAAATGTGTATTTCATATGTTTTTAATAGAAATAATACAGCAAATTTAATGTAGATCTTTTTAAGATATGCTTCTTTCAAAGTTAAAAACAATTAAAAATAGAAATCCGGCACTTGTTCTTTAAAAATTTAGATTAAGGCCACTAGTACCCTAACCATCAAGAAATCATCCTACAGACCTATCCAACTATCATTCAGATATACCATGTTGGAGTTATTAGATTAACTTTTACTCTGTAGAACGATGAAACTTTTTAAATAGGCTGCTTATCTTCAATCTGATGATCTTAAAAAATGCTTCAAAAATAATATGGTGAGACATCTTAGAATAACCACGTACTCGATTGGTAAATATGATAGGTATTTCTTTCAGTTTAAACCCATATTTCCAAGCTAGAAATTTCATTTCTACTTGAAAACTATATCCTATAGAAGTAATGCTTTGCAAATCAATCGTCTCTAAAACTGCCCTTTTATAACACTGAAATCCCGCAGTAACATCCATAATCTGTAATCCTGTTATAAATCTCGCCAACCAATTAGCAGCATACGACAGTAATACTCGTCCAATAGGCCAGTTAACAACATTGACTCCTGTTATATAACGAGAACCAATAGCCACATCATACCCTTCCTCGCTGCAAGCTTCATATAAAGTTTGGATTTTATCCGGAGGATGTGAGAAGTCTGCATCCATGGTGATTATATATTGATAATTATTTGCTAAAGCGTATTGAAAACCTGTTATATATGCTGTGCCTAAGCCCAACTTTTGGGGCCTACAAAGCAAATAAAGCTTAGCTTTATACTCAGGCTGTAGGCTAACTACTGCATCTCCTGTTCCGTCTGGAGACGCATCGTCAACTACCAGGATATGTATCTTTTTATAGGTTGCAAAAATAGTGTGTATTAATAAGGTGATATTTTCCTTTTCATTATAGGTGGGAATAATCACCAAGCAAGATTCATCATGGTGATAAGTTGTCATAATTCGTTAACTTTGTAGACCTTGTATTTTTGAGACGGTTGAGCCAGGCTCTTCCATATATATTCAACTCTTTACTTAAAAAAGAAATTTACCGTATATATAGCTTAGAAAGCCTATCATCAACAACAAAAAGCAACCCATTTACAAGATAATCTCACAATTAATCAATTACTATGCAATTATTTTTCTTACATAATATACTTATCCGGATACTCAATCATCCAGATCTATGGAATATGGGGCTAACTTATGATTTTATATCACTTTATCGCCCTGATCTTTTAGCTACTTCTTCGCATACTGGAGATATGCTCATCCAAGTTGAATCAGGCCATCTAAAAACACTCCTAAACGAAATTAGCCAAATTTCTCATAAAAAACCTAAAAGTATAACAATTTTAATCAACGACGAATACGATATACCTCTATTACTCCAACAACATTTTAGGCTTACCAAAGCTGCAGGGGGTATAGTGACCAAAGAAAACCAAGTTTTAATGATCTATCGAGGAAATACTTGGGATTTACCCAAGGGTAGGATTGAAAAAGGTGAATCAACCTTAAATGCTGCTGTACGCGAGGTAAACGAGGAATGTGGCGTAAAGGCTGTAGCTAAAACCGAGTTCTACACTACCTGGCATGCTTTTCAAACCAATCATGCAAATATCCTTAAACAAACAACATGGTATGTAATGGAATGCATCGATGACACACAGATGGCCCCGCAAAAGGAAGAGGCTATCGAACAGGTAGCATGGATCCATACCACTCAACTTCAGCCAATTTTAGAGAACAGCTATGCCAGCATTCGATTATTATTACAAGCGTATCAGAATCATAAAGTTCTTGTACAACCATCGCCTTGAGCTCCCTGAGTTCGTCAGTAAGTGCGTGTCAGGGCCCCAGCCCTGACACACCAATTCTTCATGTGCTGTCAGGATTCCTGACAGTTCATATGTAAGAATTTTCATCATTATTTCAAGAAAACTTAAGTTTACTCAAGTAATCACTCGCTGGATAAAAATTTAATAGGTCGAAATAATTGATAATAAATGATTTTTTAAACGACCAACCAAACTTAAGATGAGGCGGGATATCGCTAAACGAAACATAACGAATATAATTGCGCATTTTCTTATAAACCAAAGAATTTTTAACAACATTCCCTGCTACAATCACTTCATGTACATTTGGATTAAGTGCAAGCGTGTACATAACAATCAAAATATATTGCAAAAACTCATCGCTAGAATTGTAAGCGAATCTATTGTAATACAACAGTTGTGATTTTTCTATTACTGTAATATGCATATGATCCATTTCTGCCAATACAAATACTTTGGGTTCTACACCCATCTTTTTGGCATTTGCATAACCTATTGTGCCTTCTATCAGGCTACTAGCCTGATGAAGGATATGGCAATGATCTTGCGTGTACCCTTTCTGGAGCCAAGTAGCGACTGCTGCATCTACTCCAAACACAACTGCTATATTTAGATCAGGATGCAGACAATATTTTACTGACTCATTTTCTATGTTAACAGCCAGCTTCAAATAATCAATACTACTTTTTTCTTGAAATAGAGGAATAGGCACCAAGGTATATTGTTGATTCTCAAAACATATGGCAACTTGCCTCCAGGCTGAAGTAGCCAAAAAAGGATGTTCTTGAAAAAGTTGTTTAAGTGTATCTAGATACGCTGAGGGGCTGCTACTATCTATTTGATAAGCTTCCATCAATAAACAACGACTTGATTCTTGGTCGATCGAAGCAAGTCTTAATCTATTGTTACCTATACTAATCAATAAATAATACTGATTAAGTCGATAAACGCTAAATCGCTTATCTTTTATAGAAATAATAGACTTGTACATGATTTATATATATAAATAACGGAAATTTATAGAATGGTTATAAAAAATATCTATATGCCCATAGGCTAGCTCTAATCTATACGACAATATGTATCTTGACAAGGTCAGAAATTTAAGTTAAAATTTTTGATTTATACGTATTCCTAAGGTTATAAAACAAAGTATAGATAGGTAGTATAAATTTTATAAGCTCCTACCAACAGTATGCACTTCATTATATATTAATCTAACAAAAAATAATATAAACTACGTAAAGGCAGCTCACATAATTCTTTGTATTTTTAAAGAAAAAAAATATGAAAAAAATTTTAGCAGTTATCATGGCTTGTGGGGCAATTAATAACACTTTAGCTAGTAATAAATCACAGCCACTGACACAAGAACAACTGGTTGAAGTATTAGTAGACTTGGAACTTGTCAGAGCAATTATTGACAATAGGGAAAATGGTAATCAAACAGAGAAAACTGACTCCCTATTTCAAGAACAAGTACAACTCATCTGCGATGCCCATGCTATTGACACGGCAATTTTTCAAAAAACTTACATCAACTATTTAACTGATCCAAGGCGTTTAGCAGTACTCTATGACCAGCTTATAAATAAATTAGAGAAGCTTTTACAAGACAGCTACTAAGAAAGACAATGCTGTACTTATTGTTGTTGGTATTTGTTAAGTGTGTGTCAGGGCTGAAGCCCTGACACCACAACTCCGGTTTCTCGCAAATTCCTTGCTGCCCAGCGAACTCAACTCTTGGTTATACAAGAACTCTATATGTTGGTATTTGTTAGCATATTAGTATGAAACATAACTTTTCTAAAGGGGATTATGTGCAACTACTGCACACAGATCAAGTTGGAGAAATCATAGATATACACGATGGACAGGCTATTATCAATTTTGACTACATCACCTTAAAATTACCTTTAGAAAAACTTCAGTCCATAGTTTCCAACAATTTAATCAAACCAGCTAAATCACTAGCTCTCAATAAGCAACCCATAATCAATACGTTTGATATGTATAAATTTTTATCTTTTCAGCCTGAATTAGACCTACATGGTCTGTCTATCGAGGAGGCACTTCGTATATTAGATAAATGGCTAGATCAAGCGCTTTTAGCAGGACACAGGTATTTAAGAATTATACACGGTAAAGGTAAGGGGCTATTACGACAAGAAATACACCAATATTTAAAGAAACAGGAGATAGTCAAAAAAATAATTGTAAATCATACGTTGCCAGGTGGAAGTGGAGTTACAATAGTCGAACTTTAATAAGCTAACTAAAAATATAGCTCTAGACTGGATTGTTTCCACCGCTGACGCATGTACTTTATTGTTCCTTGTCTTCACTTCCGTGGTCTGTGTCTCACAGACCACTTATAACTGTAGTTCCTAAATTTATACGTGAAGTTAATGTTTTGTAAATATGGCCTGTGACTCACAGGCCATGGATAGATAGATTGAGTAGCAAACACAAATTTTACAATCAATAAAGAAGAATTATATTTTTTCTAGAAGTTTATATGAAATTGTAGACAACGATCGTGGCACACGCGTGCGCCAGCAAAATGAGTCTTTAGATACAAGCGTTCTTGCAGAACCAAGAATTGAGTTCGCTGGGCAGCAAGGAATTTGCGAGAAACCGGAGTTGTGGTGCCAGGGCCTGAAGCCCTGACACACACTTAACGCACTCAGGGGACTTAAGGTGACGGTTATGCAAGAATTCTACAAAATTTGCAACCACTAATTCGTGTTATATAACCCGAAAGTGGTACAATTCATACAAAAGTTTAGTGTCCTAGTTATTAATTTTATAATTTGCGCAAATCATATAATTACATGGGAGAGGTTTCTTGATAGCCCAAAATACTACAAGGACTAATATGCTTATTTATATCAACAATATATCTTCAAAAGAATTCTAAAATTTAATGTCTAAAACAAATTTTATTTTTGGCATCAAGCCTGTATTAGAAGCCATATTAGCAGGAAAAACTATTGATAAACTTTTCATAGATAAGTCAGCTAAAGGCATTGATTATCAAGACATATTTAAAGCTATACGGGAATATCAAATTCCCTTTAGTAAAGTCCCGAGTGCTAAGCTTAACAAATTAATTTCTCAAAATCACCAAGGAGTTATTGCATTACTCTCTCCCATACCCTTGGCATCACTCAGCCATATTATACAAGCCACCTATGAACAAGGGGAACTTCCCTTGATCGTCCTTTTAGATGGTGTTACCGATGTGGGTAATTTAGGTGCTATCGTCCGTACTTGTGTATGTGTAGGCGCTCATGCATTAGTGCTACCTATGCAAGGTAGTGCCTCCCTAGGAGGTGCTGCCATGAAAACCTCAGCCGGAGCCTTAGCTCACCTGCCAATCTGTAGGGTAACTCACTTGCGGCCTACCATCGAATACTTACAAGCAAGCGGGTTACAGGTTATAGCCTGCCATGAGAAAACTCAAAATTCTATCTACAAAAGCAACCTAAGTGTGCCTACAGCACTGCTACTAGGATCTGAAGATAAAGGTATCCAACCCGAACTACTTAAACGTGTAGATACCCATGCTTCTATACCCATGGTAGGACCCATTCATTCTCTTAACGTATCTGTGGCAACCGCAGTCATTCTATATGAAGCCTTTAGACAAAGGAATAGAGTTCTTACAGAACCGTCGCCTTAAGCCCCCTGGGTTCGTCAGTAAGTGTGTGTCAGAGCTGAAGCCCTGACACCTCAATCCTCATGTGCTGTCAGGAACCTTTCCTGACAGTCCATTGGAATGTCGAGAGCAGCTCCCGACACCACGCTAACAAATTACTGCCTGCCCAGAAAAGTCAATTCTTGGTTCTATAACAACTCTAATAATATATAGCTACATTTTTTAAGTTATGAACAACAATTTTCAATTTAAATAGTGTATATTTAAAAGTAGAAGGGGTTATATAGAAATCCAAAATTCCTCAAATATTTACGGTTTAAGCTAACCCAAACAATGTCAGAGAGATTCGATAGTCAACTACATAAAAACTTAAAAGAAATTTTTGGTTATGATGATTTCAAAGGAAATCAAGAAGCCATTATCAAAAACATTATGCAAGGTAAAAATACCTTTGTCATCATGCCAACAGGAGGAGGAAAGTCTTTATGTTACCAGTTACCTGCCATCATGCAAGAAGGGATGGCAATTATTATATCACCCCTCATAGCTTTAATGAAGGACCAAGTGGACCAGCTACGATCACGAGGCATCAAGGCTTCTCTCCTAAATTCTACCCTCTCACAAAAAATAGTTAACGAAACCAAACAAGAAGTATTATCTGGAGATACCAAGCTACTTTACGTAGCACCAGAAACACTTAATAAAGAAGATAATCTAGCTTTCTTAAAACAAACTAAAGTTTCATTTATAGCTGTGGATGAAGCACATTGTATATCAGATTGGGGCCACGATTTTAGGCCAGAATACAGAAATATCAAGCACGTTGCCAACCAGCAATTAGGTCACGTACCCATTATTGCCCTTACTGCCACAGCTACCCCTCGAGTAAAATTAGACATTATCAATAATTTAGATATCCGCGACGCTACTGTTTTTCAATCTTCTTTTAATAGACCTAATTTATACTATGAAGTTAGATTTAAAGAAGAGCAAGCTGATAAACAACTGATTAAGATTATCAAAGAACAGCCTCAAATTATGGGGATTGTATATTGCCAGAGCAGAAAGCAAGTAGATGAGTTAGCTGCCCTTTTAAATCTGAATGGCATTCAAGCTGCCCCTTACCATGCTGGCTTAGATACCAATATAAGAATTAAAAACCAAGAAGCCTTCTTAAATAAAGAGTACCATGTGATTGTAGCCACTATCGCTTTTGGGATGGGGATAGATACTCCTGATGTAAGATTTGTTATCCATTATGACATGCCAAAATCGTTAGAAGCTTACTACCAGGAAACAGGAAGAGCTGGCAGAGATGATTTGCCAAGCATTTGCCTCATGTTATACAATCCTGAAGATTTTGTGCGATTGGAACGTCTCAATAAAACTAAGTCAAATGGAGATAGAGAAAAAGGGAAAATACTATTAGAGGAAATGAGAGGATATGTCATTTCTGGTATTTGTCGCAGAAAGCAGCTCCTATATTATTTTGGAGAAACCTTTGGTGATCATTGTAACTACTGCGACAATTGCAAAAATCCTAGAGAATCTTACCCTGCAAAAGAATATCTCTATACAGTATTAGATACGGTACAACAAACAGGACAGCGTTTTCATCTCGACCATATTATCCAGGTCATACAAGGTATACATACCCCTCATATAGAAAGCCATCTACATCAGCAATTATCCGTCTTTGGAAAAGGAAGCAAACAAAACGAAACCTTCTGGAGATCAGTTGTTAGGCAAGCACTTATTCATGAATATCTTGCCAAGGATATAACAGATAACGAAATATTACAACTCACAAAAAAAGGGCAAGACTTTTTAAAAAAGAAATATGAAATTAATTTCGTAAAAGATAACGTATACGAACCTATTGAAAGTAACAAGAAGACTATGACCACGAATAAGGGTTATGATGAAAATCTATACCACCTATTAAAAAAGCTTAGAGAAAAAGAAGCAAAAGAAAAAGGAATACCTGCTTACACAGTTTTACAAGACAGTTCTTTAGAAGAGCTAGCCCTGGTATACCCTACTACATTAGAAGAACTTGCTCAAATTGGAGGGTTGAGTAAAAGTAAAGCGGACAAATTTGGAACTCCATTTATAGAAGCTATTAAAAAATATGTAGAAGATAATGACATTATCACCTCCTCAGACATTGTTGTAAAATCAAAAGCCAGCAGGTCTAAAGATAAAGTATATATCATCCAACAGATTGATAGGAAAACAGACCTAGAGGAAATTGCCATGGCCAAATCTCAGAGTATGGAAGAGCTAATAGATGAAATAGAAGCCATCTGCTATTCTGGTGTAAAGCTTAATTTAAATTATTATATAGACAATATTTTAACGAAAGAGGAACAGCAAGAGATATACGACTACTTTATGCAGGCTAAAGAGGATAATATAAAACAAGCCTATAAAGTATTGGGTCAATACTACAATGAGGAAGATATTCGCCTGATGCGAATAAAATTTTTGTCAGAAGTAGCCAATTAGTTATTACTAAAGAGAACTCTGTACTCGATCCGTTAACAGTAGCTTTACATCAAATTTTCAATACAAGCTTTCTTTTTGCTAGATCCCTGCTAGAATTATCCCGATTACTCGAGGACAAACCTCTGATTTAATCGGGCTGATCAGGGCAGGCATGACAGCAGTGCACTGAGCCACCAGTTTGTGTGAATATTGGTTATGCAAGAACTCTAAGGAACTAGAATTTGCAAACCAGCCTGAGCCATCCTAATTTGTATGCATCAACGATGTCTTTTAGCAATTAGACTATGCTACAATATAACTGGTTCATAGGGTGTGTCATGCTTATCTTTACTGCATGCGAAACCAATACTATATACTTTTATCGGCATAAACTGCCAGATTGTAAGTGGCATAGAGATATGCCATTAGCATTTAATTTTAATGTACAAGATACCACCCAAGCTTATGATGTCTACCTATTAATAGAAAATACCCCCCAGTACCCTTATCAAAATTTTTACCTCACTTACTATCTAAAAGATAACTCACTAACATTACTAACCACGGAGCTTAAAAATTATCTACTCTTTGAACCCAAAACTGGGAAACCATTAGGGAAAGGGTGGACTAAAAATAAAAGCCATGAAGTAATTATGATGAAAAGTCATTATTTTACTCATCCTGGCACATATAGGTTAGAGCTAGATCAATTTATGCGCACAGAAATTTTATCTGGCATATGCAGCATAGGAATTAAGATTTGTAGATCAAGCCAAGTAACAAACAAATAGTGTTATTTGTAACACTTAGATCGTACTAATGGAAAACAATTCAACGTACATGGTTGCCAAACAAAAGCTAAGCCACTACTGTAGCTATCAAGAAAGAACGATTACAGAAGCACAAAAGAAGTTACAAGCATATAAAGATTTAAATGCAGCAGAAGCAAACCAGATTATACAAGAACTAATACAAGAAAATTTTTTGGATCAAAAGCGATATGCCATTGCTTTCGTGAGGGGCAAATTTTTTATAAAGAAGTGGGGTAAAGCAAAGATTGAACATGCACTTAGAAACAAAAAGATAGAAGCTAACCTGATACAAGAAGCGCTTAATCATATTTCTGACGAGGAATATACGCATACCCTACAAGACCTAATTCTTAAAAAGAAAACTACTTTAGGAGTACGAGACAAAACTACCACTCAAAAAAAATTAATAAATTACTTACTACAAAAAGGATATGAGCTTGAACTAATTCAAGACAACTTACAAAAAATCTTATAAAAGAAAAGATTTGAAATCATTTAAAACAACCTATATATGCCAAAATTGTGGCACCCAGTATCCCAAACATCAAGGCAAATGTCATGCCTGCCTTGCTTGGAACACGATTGTAGAAGAAGTAACTCCAAAAAATCCAATCTCAGCTAGTCCTTGGGAGTCATTTGGCCATCTTCCATCTACCGTCTCTACCGAACCTAAACAGTTACATGAAATTAGTTATGAGGCACAAAACCGTATCCCCTGTTCTGATAAAGAATTTAGCAGGGTGCTAGGAGGGGGAATTGTAGCAGGTTCCTTAGTACTTATCGGTGGAGAACCAGGCATCGGCAAGTCTACCCTGCTGCTACAAATAGCCCTCCATTTAACTGCTCACAAAGTCCTGTATGTTTCTGGAGAGGAAAGTGAGGCCCAGATAAAAATGAGGGCTAGTCGTATGAACCAAACTTCAGACAATTGCTACATCCTTAACGAGATATCCGTAGACAACATTTTACAACATGCTACACGGCTAAAGCCCGACCTGATTATCATAGACTCCATACAAACCGTATACACCCAACAGATAGAATCCGCACCTGGCAGTGTAGCACAAGTACGTGCAGCTACAAGTTTACTCATGCATTATGCAAAAACTACGAATACTCCCATATTTTTGATAGGACATATTACCAAAGAAGGCACTTTAGCAGGACCTAAAGTGCTGGAGCACATGGTAGATACAGTGTTACAATTTGAAGGGGATAGACATTTGACTTATCGCATATTAAGAACAATCAAAAATAGATTTGGAGCTACTCCTGAGTTAGGTATCTACGAGATGCGCAATACGGGGTTACAAGAAGTTACGAATCCATCTGCACTCCTACTTTCTCAAAGAGAAGGAAACTTAAGTGGTATCGCGACTAGTGCCTTTGTAGAAGGCAATCGTTCGCTTCTCGTAGAAGTACAAGCACTGGTGAGTCCTGCTACATATGGTACTCCGCAGCGGGCTACGACAGGATTTGATAGTAAACGCCTCAATATGTTATTGGCAGTTTTAGAAAAACGAGTAGGATTACGTTTGCCCATACATGATGTATTTCTTAACATAGCTGGCGGCATTAAAGTGGAAGATCCAGCCCTCGATCTGGCAGTCTGTGTAGCTATCACTTCTTCTCTAAAAGACAAAGTCATTCCCACCAACTATTGTTTTGCTGCTGAAGTCGGCCTAGGAGGAGAAGTAAGAGCCGTTAATCGGATAGAGCAACGGATTGCAGAAGCAAGCAGACTAGGCTTTGAACAAATTTTTATTGCTAGCCATAATTACAAAGGAATAGATCTTAAAAACTTTTCAATCAATATTAACTCCGTAGAAATGATCAACGACATAGTCAAGATAATTTAAGCAGTCGCACTCGAATCTTCCGAGTGAAAATAATGTGCAACAGAGAGATAGTTCGGGTAGTTATAAGGTTAATCGCAATTCAAGTAATCTTTAAAATATTGGTTTAAGACAAATTAATTTTTTATCTTTCAATTATGTACAAAAATTTTTGAGTAAACTCACAATTAGTACATATGTTAAACAATTAAAAAACATCTAATCATTTGCTTACCATGCAGCTATCCTTTCAAGATTACTTAATTATTTTAGGTCCATCATTGGGATTAATGAGCTTGATGTGGCATCATTTTAACACTCGATTTGATAAAATCGACGTAAGATTTCAGGGATTAGATGAAAAGCTAACTAAAAAAATAGAGCATGTAGAGGAAAAGCTAACTAAAAAAATAGAGCATGTAGAGGAAAAGCTAACTAAAAAAATAGAACATCTAGAACGTAATTGGGATGAAAAAATAAATATGGCCGATACCAAGTTAAGCGAGAAATTAGATACAGTGCGAGATCGGGTTAGTCGTATTGAAGGACAGCTAATACCTACTAAAATAGTATCGTTTGAAGTACCATTTGAAGAAACAAGTCCCAAGAAAAAACTGAAGGAACAACAAGGACAAAAGCCAAGCCTCCCCTCACAAAATAGAGTTCTTGCATAACCGTCGCCTTGAGTCCTCCGGATTCGTCAGTAAGTGCGAGTCAGCACTCCAGTCCTGACTCACCAATCCTCCTCCTGCCTATGCAGGAGTGATATTATTTACTGCAGTAAACTCCGGTTTCTCGCAAATTCTTTCCTGCTCAGCGAATCCAATTCTTGGTTATACAGGAACTCTAATATGTTCAAAAGCAGCCGCTCCGGCTGTTCCGAACGATGATGCTGCTTAATCGGCCTTTCCAATTAACATACTTGCTTGAAAAATTTTAAATATTTTTTTCATCCATCCGGTGCGGAATGTGAGGGATCTAACAACTTCCTATTAAATTTGTACCCATGGCAAATATCGTAGCAATTGTAGGCAGACCCAACGTAGGGAAATCTACCTTATTTAACAGGCTTATTGAACAACGTAAGGCCATTATGGCTAGCGAGAGTGGTACAACACGTGATAGGCATTATGGGTATGCAACCTGGAATGGGAAACACTTTACAGTAGTAGATACAGGCGGATTCGTACAGGGCAGCTTAGATATATTTGAAAAAAGCATCTGTCAACAGGCTAAAATAGCTATTGAAGAATCCACTGTCGTCTTATTTATGGTAGATTGCCAAGTAGGAATTACTGCCATGGATAAAGAGGTAGCAGATATTTTAAGAGCCAGCCATAAGCCTGTAATTCTTGTAGCTAATAAAGCAGATAATCTAGATAGTAGCCTGATGGCACATGAATTTCATGCCTTAGGCTTAGGTGATCCCTACCCTATTTCAGCAACTAGCGGAAGTGGTACTGGAGAACTATTAGATCAAGTAACTAATTATTGCCAAGAAGATATAGAAGAGAAAACTGAAATGCCTAGAATAGCTATTTTAGGTAGACCGAATGTAGGTAAATCTTCCCTCCTTAATGCCTTATTAGGAGAAGAACGCAGTATCGTAACACCGATAGCAGGCACAACACGCGATGCCATAGATACAACTTACAACTTATACGATAAAAAGTTTATTCTTACTGATACAGCTGGCATCCGTAAAAAATCTAAGATCAAGGAAGACATTGAATTTTATTCTATTTTAAGAGCCATCAAAGCGTTACAAGATGCGGATGTGTGCCTGGTTCTGATAGATGCCGAGCAGGGCTTAGAAGCGCAGGATATTAACTTAATCTCATTAGCATACCGATATAAAAAAGGCATCGTGTTGCTAGTAAACAAATGGGATTTGATTACAAAAGATAATCATACCAACATCCAATATAAAAAAAAGATAGAGCAACAACTAGGCCTTTTTAGCCACATACCGATTCTATTCATATCAGCCTTAAATAAGCAACGCATTTATCAAGCCATAGAAAAAGGACTGGAAGTTTATGCAAATAGAATACAGAAAATACCTACTGCTAAACTTAACGAAGTAATGCTACCAGCCATTGAGAAATACCCTCCACCAGCTATTAAGGGTAAATACATTAAAATTAAATATGTAGCCAGACTACCTACAACTACACCTATTATTGCATTTTTCTGTAACCTACCACAATATATCGAGCCACCTTATAAAAGATATCTGGAGAATCAACTTAGAAAACATTTTGATCTAGCAGGTGTACCAGTACAATTGGTATTTAGAAAAAAATGATATTAGGGATTACTTCTTCTCATGTTAGCGAGAGTTATTTTCCTAGTCCATAAGTTCACGCCCCACAGACCTATTTATTGTAGCCTGTGGGCCACAGGCCACGGAAAGGGAGGGTACGAAAAGGATTTTCCTTCAAATAGCACACCTTCCCTACCAGTATGAACACAAAATATTTTGACGCTAATAAACTAGGAAATCCCTTCATTTTGCATTATTTTTTATAAAAGATTATCCTAGAGATGGCGGAAGATAACTTCTGATTACTCTTCCTGGATGGCCACGTTCATTTCATGGGCTCGCCATGACGGGAACAAGGACCTGTGGGTGGTTATTGCTAGGCAACGCCGAAGCAATCTAGGATTTCTTATAGTTTATTCGTAGTTAAACAGGCTCTTGCCCAAGTTATGTAAGAGCCCTATATATAAAAAACGAGCTTATTGCTGCCTATTTCGATTCATGAAAATTTTAAATCAAATTAAGCTCAGCCAGAAACACATCATCTTTTCACCAAGTTATCTACTAATCTGCCTACTCTTGAGCAATGCCATATCATGTGGAGGATGTAGGAATAAAGAAAAAGCAGATCCTAATAATCCAAAACTTACCCTTAGTACTAACAAATCTGAATATCAAGGCGAAAAAGATCTACAAATAGAACTATTGATTGCTCACAAGAATTCAGACACAAAACAACCTATTCCTTATGATAATTTGAGCCTAGAAATAGCCGTTAATCAAGAAAATGGTACAGAGAAAAGTATTATCGAATATGAAACTTTTGACTCATCTGGTACAGGAACAAAAAAACAAATAACCTCCGTAATAGAAAAACTAACCGCGCTCTTCAAAACCGCTGGTACAGATTCGATCGAACCTACCAAGCAGCTAAGAAAATCATTTACGCTCCTACCCAAAGGGAACCCCACCAAGATTACTATCACCTATAAACTATTAGACACCACTAACTCCAATGAGGTAATAGAACAATGCACCACCACCTGGAAACCTGAGGCAACTTCTAATTACGAACTAACCATAGAAGGAGGGGATACTAGTATACAAGCACCTAGTCCTATTAACCTGAAAATAAATAAAAAAGAAGGTCCTATAGAGAAAAATGAGCTAGATAACCTAATATTAGAAGTCATTAGAGAATCAGGAGATGCTAAGTTCGATCAGGCCCCTGCAGGTTACAAGCTAGAATTGAAATTTTTAGAGAATGATCTTGCACAGGACGGATCGATCAAAAAAACATTGACCGTAACACTGGGTACAAGTCCAGAGACTAAATTTAAGTTATCCCTAAACCATAACACGCATCCAAGCACGTCCATAACTGTCACTTATAGCAACGCTCCTACAGGTACGTGGCAATTTGAAGTTGTGGGAGCTAACCCTGCTACTCATATAAAAACCATCGAAGATGGCACCACAGACACTGAAATTAAAGTATATAAGGCAGGAAATGCTGTGCTAACAGAAGAGGAATTAAAAGGACTGAAGCTGTACCTTAAAAGAATAACACCAGGTACAGCCAAGATCGCAAACCTAGAAGATGGGATACTTGAATTAACAGGTACAGATAAACTTACACTAGCTACAGATAATAAATCAGCTACCAAAAAACTCACCATCAACCCCATTTCAGACAAAAACACAACCTTTGCACTACAACTACAAGACAAAACAGGAGCTAATGTTGGGATTGCACAAAGAATAGTATGGGAAAAGTCCAATCAATTGGAACTAAAAGCTCAGTACAATATAAACAATAAAGAGGTAACCATTATTATAAAAAATTCTGGCAAATTAATTTTGCCAGCTAAGCAAGCAAAATTGACCTGGGATACAGGCTATAATACCGTTACAATTGATGGAAAACAGCAGGATCATGAAGATATTGGAGAACTCAAACCTAAAGAAGACTTTGTATTCCTACTAAGAAATGTACACTTTGCCGATCCTATCCATACACCAACTGCTACCCTCAAACTAGAATTAACCTGGCAACAATTAGAAGGACCTATACAAACAAGCTGTCCGCTTACTGCTATTCCTATTGATATTACTATAACTAAGCTAGCGTTTAATAAATCTACAAATCAAATTATCTACGCTATAAAAAATAACAGTAGTGAAGATTCTGCTTTGCAAGTAAAATGCATCAATACTAAACCAACTAATGAAAATGCGGCTAGTATTACCACTCCCCTACCAGCCTATATAAATTTAATGAAAGCTGGCAATCCAGGTTCCGACTCAGGAGAAAAAACCTTGCAAGTAGATTTTAAAAATGAAAGCTCCGTTGATTTTAAATTTGAGTTATTGCTAGGCGGACATCCCATCAATTTCAAATACAATGCAACAGATGGTAGTGGCGAGAAAGAGATGAATCAAACTATAGTTACCTGTAAGCCCACGGAAGTAAGTCTAAAATTTACAGATACTAAAGGCAGCAATTTCCCAGTTGCAGGCCTTAACCTACAAGGGGACAACAAAGGGATAGAATTTAAAATAGGGTTAAATGGCAACCCTGCAGACCTAGTAACGCTAGACCAAATTGACAAAACAAAGCTAAAATTACTATTCACAACCACATCAGGTGATGCTAAGATCAAACAAGGAACAAATATCGTAGCAGAGATTCAAGGCAATAATCTCAACTTAGCGGGAGAAAACAAATTCTTCATAGAGAGAGGTACAGATAACCAAGCCTCTTTTAACCTCCATTTAATGTATGATATACAAGGAAATGGAAAATTTACTAAAGAACTGGCCAAACTACCCATCAGTTGGAAAGAAGACAAGTTTGAAATACTGATCATGAACCCAACAGAAAACAATGCGTTGATTGAAAAAGACCCGGCTATTTTCGTTTTACAAAATACAACTGGAAATACAGAACCTGCTAGGATTGAAATAGAGCTTAAGAATCAGGATGGAGTACCTTCTCAATTCTTAACAAAACAAGATAGCAACTTTGATCCAACGGGGTATAGCAGTGGAAGTCTGGAAAAAATATTGGGAATCAATACTCCAGTCAATACGCAGACAATTATACGTCCCATTTATTTTGGTGTCGTTAACACGAAAATTAAAGATAATACTGAAATCAACATAGTCGTAAAAAAAGATGGTCACGAAGTAGCTCGGACTACTCAACCTATCAAATGGCAAGCTAAAAAGGTAGATGTTAAAATCGCTAACATACTAAACGGTGGAAAAGCTATCATCGACAATCTTTTAATTGATGAAGGTAGCGATAAGGACGTAGCTCAAGCATTTACCATTATACTACAAAATGAGGGAGACAATATCAATACAAATGATGTGGAAGTAAATTTGACAAATGAAAACAACGTTCAGTTTACATTAGGTAAAGAAACCGGAGATCATATTGACGCAGATTTACTACATATTTTAGGTCGTTCACGTAGTACTAATACTACTTTTTCAAAAGCTACCACTAAGGCGTTTACTTTACAACTCCATGATAATAATAATCCTCCCTTCACCAAAATTACTTTGACCATCAGCTCGCCAGATAGTAGTGTGCTAGCTACCAAAGAATTACTATGGGTTAATCTATCTGCTATAACAAGACTCGTACAAACGGCTAAAAATTTAAAAACTAGATTAGATGAAATTGCTGGAAATGCTACACCATATTCATTCGAGAAAATTTTAGAAAATATTACCGATGATAGTGATATAAAAACAGACAAAAAAACTTTAATCAGTCTATTGACAGGGCCTATTTTATATGGTTCGATGGACATGAACAAGAACCACATCGAAAATTCTGGGATGAAAGAGATACTAAAGGGAATAAAAAATATTCTAGAGCAATTACAGAAAATTAATCAGGGAGCAAAAGCCGCCAATGATAACCAAGATATCGTATCTATCAAACAGGCAATAGATGATATTGAACATATTTATAACGGCGGACAACGAATTTTAGAAAGAAAAGTTACTAAATTTGCCCAACAAATTTTATTTGTAGGACAAAAGCATTTGAGCCAAGCTATGATTGAAAGTCAAGCTAATGGAGAAATGGCTGCACTTAAATATTACCAAGTTTTCAATCCATTAGAAAAAGTAATGAATGCCTTAGTTAAGAGTACCCCTACACCCTCATCACCTGCAAAAGCTGCTAACCACCCACTTAATCGAATTTTCAAACAAATCAGCAATATTATCGCACAAACACAGGAAGAAGTAGCTAAAAAATATGAGCAAGATAAGAATGCTAAGAAAGCAGAAGAATTTAGAAAAATGGCGGAAACTTGGACACAAAGTGCAAAGGCATATACAGGGGTATAACCTTCTCTAGTAGTGGCGAAAACTAGCCTCTTTATCACACAAGTGTTTCACTTGTGCAACTGAATAAAAAATAGACTTCTTCTGAAACCAAGGATTGGGTTTTCTGAACAGGAAGAAATTTGTGAGCAACCGGGTCATCCTATGTTTGTAGGAGATTGTTATAAATCTAATTAGGGAGTAACTTTATTGCAGAAGAAAAGGGTAAAGAG
>MKUM01000104.1 GCA_001897825.1 Candidatus Amoebophilus sp. 36-38 | reverse complement strand
CTCATGCATAAACTAAATATAAATATACCTATTACGTAGTTTTATAAGGAAGTTAGGGATTTATTATTTCTAGTAGATAAGACGATTACGAAGGTACAAATCACAAGAGCGATTAGAAAATAAATTATTTTATAATCTAATTCAATAAGAACAGTAGTAAGTATTTGGTAGACCCTCAGTAATATCAACATGGTTAATGCGATTTTCTCTGACCCGAGGTCCTAAGGTCTATTAAAAATAAAAAGAGGGCGGGACCTCCGCATATCTAGCCGTATTAGGTACTCGTATACCCTGCCAAACTAGAACAGCAAAGGAACCCGCCCCCTGTTTGGGGGCAGTCTTCCATTTTCTCTCTTGGCTTGTTTTGTTTACGAGTTTTAATACAAAGAGAGTAGGCGACGCCTGATTCAAATTTAAAAAAATATTGAGAAAAATATAGGCTTATTGAATTATTTTGAACAACGAGGGAAGAAAATAAAAAAAGAAAATTATAAAAAAACTTATATATTACTATAAGGAGCCATTCATTGAGGAAAGAAAAACATACTCCTGTTTATCCGCAGGGATCTCTGATTACCAATGACATTCGGTTAAGGATTTACTGCTATTAAATTACGATAGATTGACCATTTAATATATTTTTTATGCAGTTCAAAAATTTAAAGCTTTCTTGCTATCCATGTTAATCCTCCAATTTTTATAACTTATAGACCTTAATATATCACACCATCCTTTCTTAACCGAATGCCATTGTTACGCTTCAACCCTCAATCAGTTTTATTAACCAGACCATCCAATAAGACCACGAACAATCTTAATAGGTTCACTTTGTTCACTTCGTTTACTTACATTTACATATATATATTTTGCGCCCATATCTCTTAAATTTGCAAATCTATTTCTACCATCAACAAAACTTAACCTATGCCGACCTAACGTATCCTTGTAATATTCTATCTCAGGTGGGCACTCAACTTGTTTGCTCCCTTCAAAAAGATCTATTCTTGAATTAAGATATTTTTTTTGTTGATCTGATATAATTCCACTGAATTCTGTAGGTATGTATAGTGAAGGTATTTGTGATGAATCAAACTTCCAAAAGCTATTAAGTTTTTCGATATCTACTTTCATTCTCTTATAACCTGTTTTCTTATTAGCGGTTTTCATAAATTCTGCCATTTCGATAAGCTTTTCCGTATTGACCTTCACGTTTAAGATAGATGTATCTAATGATTCAGGGAAGGCAGAACTAGCTTCATCTTCATTTCTTTCCACGTTCTCTCTTTCATCTCTCTCTTCTTCCTCATACTTCCTTTCTATATATACATAGTTGAATTCCGCTATAACCTTGATGATGTATGAAGATTGATCAACTCTACCATCAATTAATTTATCAATTAATTCATCTGGATCCATTCCTTCCTCTACAATCATGTCTTGCTCCAAAATTATATGAAAGTCTCCCTCAAAAGATTTAACTTTAGCCATCCATTCTCCTTTTACACCCCCTTCTTGTATTTTACAAAAAAATCTAACTTCATGATCTCCTGCTTCAAATGCTTTACTTAACTTTGACTCTCTTTCTCTGTCATCATCCATCTCTTTTTCTCTGCCATCACCCAGCAGCCCCACCATTCAAAATTATAACCTTATCTATTGTCCCATTTTTACGACTTAGCTGAATTCGATTTTTTTGTGTTGTAGGATCTAATTTAGTTAAATTAACCAAATCTGTACCTTTATCGAACAATGCATGTACCCCTTTATAATTAGGTTCTGCTTGTGTTTCGTCAACTCTTAGGTTAGCTTTTAATTCTCCTTTATCCTCGTAGAAAGAAGCTAAGTAGTCACCTGATGTTAGAATTTCTTTATCTGTATTGACTAAAGAATTGTCTGATAATTCTATTGTTCTGTTTGATTGCTTTTTTTCTTGGGGAACAATATGGTTTTGAAAACCACCACAGCTTTGTAAAAATAAGCTGATTAGTAAAACACAAGCTATTAGCCGATGATTTAAGTTATATTTTCTGGTCATATTTTTTATAGTAATTACAAATGGTGATCTTATAATAGTTGATAGCTAGTAACTTTGCAAACAATGGAAAGAAAAATTGTTTTAAACGATAAGTTTTCCTGAAGTTCTGACCCTTGATTATCTACCTAGATGTGGCTACGTTTCCTTGCTCTATCAATTTTTGTATTTTTTCATGAAGAGAATATAGTCCATTTTCCATAGCTAATCTTGCAACTATTTCCAATAGTCGGATGTATCTTTCTAATAAACGCGTATACTTCCCCTCTACCCTCCATAAATGCCCATCTATATCTTCCTTACCTGAAACAGTTATTACATTTTCTCTTATTAACTCAGGTTGTTTTTTCATTTCTGGAAAGTCAAAAGTAAAGTCATAATGGATGACATTTCCAACTTCCATAATAAAACGATCACTTAAATCCGCTCTTTTAAACTTATTGTCAAAATGTAGTTCGATTTATATGTAGTCTACTGGCCAACTTGGCAAGTGAATACCCGCTTCCTCTTATTACTTTTTCTACAATTTCTCCTCTATGTATCATGTGATTTTATCTATCAAATATCATTTTATAAGGCATACTAATTATCTTTCATTTTACCCTTATTTTTTATTGGATTTGTTCCTTCTCTTGAGCCATTCTTATTCTTCTATTAGCTTTTCTTCGAGCTCTTTTTTTTCTTTCTTTCTCTTTCCTTTTAGCTTCTAACTCTTTCTCATCATTCTGTACTTTCTCTTTTTCTTTACCTTCTTCATCTCTATCCTTTACTTGCTTAAAACCTACATAAGAAGAGGATTCTAATTTCTTGTCATACATCCCCTTTTCCTGTAAAACTTTCAATAAAAGTTGGGCCTCTGTATCTCCTTGAGCTGCCGCCATTTCATACAATACTATTCCTTTCTCTTTATTGCTTGCTATACCTTGCCCAAAGAAATATATAGCTCCTAGCCCACATAGGGCTTCAGGATGGCCCTGTTCTGCTGCTTTTTCTAGCCATAATCTTGCCCTAATATAATCCCTACTACCCACTACTGTACCACGGTAATACATCCAGCCTAGAACATTTTGTGCATCCCGATGTCCTTGTTCTGCAGCTTTTTGAAACCATGCTACTGCTTTGCGTTCATCCTTTTCGACCCCGCTTCCATTTTTATACATCACGGCCAGATTATATTGTGCAGATGCCTGTCCTTGTTCCGCAGCTTTTTGAAACCATGCTACTGCTTTGCCTTCATCCTCTTCGACTCCTCTTCCATTTGCATACATTACGCCCAGATTGTATTGTGCAGATGCATACCCTTGATCAGCAGCTTTTTGAAACCATGCTACTCCTTTGCCTTTATCCTCTCCGACTCCTCTTCCATTTGCATACATCACGCCCAGATTACATTGCGCAGCTGCATCTCCTTGCTTTGAAGCTTTTTGATACCATTCTCTCGCTTTTTTATAATTACCTGCATAGTAATACATATCTCCCAATTCATTTTGTGCTTCTGCATATCCTTGTTCTGCAGCCTTTTCTAATTCCTTCAATTTTTTTCTATTCGCTTCTTCTATTTCACCTTCTCTCCTATCTTCCTCATCTCTTTTTATAATCTCCTCTGAGCCTTTTTTTACAGCGTTAATTTTTTCTTCTTGTAAACGCATGGCTGCTTTTCCTCTTCTTCTTCCCCTATTTCTCCTTTTACGTACTTCTTGTTTTTTTTCAAATTGCTTGCTATCTAGCTCACCCCCTTCTTGTTTTTCTTTTCCTCTGTCCTCTTTTCTATCTTCTGCTCCTTTCTCACTTTCTCCCCCCATCATACCTCCTCTGATCCTACTATCTACTACATTTATACTCCCTGGCTGCCCATCTTTAGGCAGATTAAAATGCGTGCGTCTCTCTTGTTCTTTTGGATTTAGTCGAGATACCTGTCCTAAGTCTATATCTGGGGCTATGGTTACAGATAACTCATGAGGTTTGCTAGTAAAATTCCCATGCTTTTCTATTGCTTGTACTTTTAATCCACCTTGTTCTTCATACAAATCAGTTACTTCCCAACCTTCTGCCGTAAGCTTTTGTTCTACTAGCTTCTTTGTTATTTCGATTTGCCTGCTTGATTCTGGAGTATCATTTATTTGTTCTTTCTCTTGAGGAACAATCTGGTTTTGAAAACCACCACAGCTTTGTAAAAATAAACCTATAAACAAAATATAAGCTATCAGCCTATGACTTAAATTATAATTTTGCTTCATATTTATCTAAATATGGATTTAGTGATGCATATAATGTAGTCCTTTGCTAGCATATATGCAATTAAAACAATCAACTATTTTTTCAAGTCATCACTAGCTTATCCTTAAGTGATTTAACATAAACCCAATTCACAAATAGTAGGAAAACAGGAATTCACTCGTCGTTCATTTTGTTCCACCCCTAGTTCATCTGCGGACCCCTCGTCTCTCCGAACCCTTTTAAGGTATTCGCTTAGCTCATGATATTATTACGAGTGAAACTTACGCCCTCGGTGTTAGGCTCGCCATAAAATAAAAAGATCACAAGCTAAGCTTTCAAACACACATTCCATTCAGGCTTGTCAAGGCTTTGCAAGCTCGGTCTGTTTTTTTTATTTGTCTCTCAAACCATGATATCTTATCAGATTAAATGTAGTTAAATTTCAACAGAATAAGGGAAAAATTTCAAGACTGTACCTAATTCCAAGAGTGTTGCTAATACCCTTAGTTAAACCTTGTTAATAGTGTAGGCATTTACTGTTTTTCTTGTTCTGAAAGTGCTACAAAAATCTCTCTGCCTTTATCAATGGTTATATTTTTGTAAAATTTTGTAAGATTATTTGCTTTTCTAGCTATTTCACTACCTTTAAAATCTAATTCTAACACCTCATCTATCCCTAACTTCCTTATAAAACTACGTAATAGGTATATTTATATTTAGTTTATGCATGAGTTTGGCAGTTTTAGAATT
>MKUM01000103.1 GCA_001897825.1 Candidatus Amoebophilus sp. 36-38 | reverse complement strand
ATAGTGAAGTATAACCATTATTATCCTTGGCATTTACATCTGCTCCGTGCTCTAGTAATAACTTGACTATTGCTATATGTCCTTCGTGTGCTGCTATAAGTAGCGGAATACGATCCTTTTTACTCTTGGCATTTACATCTGCTCCGTGCTCTAGTAATAACTTGACTATTTCTATATGTCCTCCTTGTGCTGCTAGATATAGTGGTGGAGTACTAGCATTTTTACCCTTGGCATTTACATCTGCTCCGTGCTCTAGTAATAACTTGACTATTTCTATATGTCCTCCTCGTGCTGCTGTAGATAGTGGAGTATAACCATAATTACTCTTGGCATTTACATCTGCTAGTAATAACTTGACTATTGCTACATGTCCTTTGTGTGCTGCTAAAAATAGTGGGGTATCACCAGCCTTATCCTTAGCATTTACATCTGCCCTTTTCTTTAGTAATAACCTGACTATTTCTACATGTCCTTTTTGTGCTGCTATGGATAGTGGGGTATAACCATCCTTATCCTTGGCATTTACGTCTGCTCCGTGCTCTAGTAATAACTTGACTATTGCTACATGTCCTTTTAGTGCTGCTATAGATAGTGGAGTATCACCATCCTTATCCTTGGCATTTACATCTGCTCCGTGCTCTAGTAATAACTTGACTATTGCTGTATGTCCTTCTTCTGCTGCTAGATATAGTGGGGCACAACCATATTTATTCTTGGCATTTACATCTGCTCCGTGCTCTAGTAATAACTTGACTATTGCTGTATGTCCTTCTCGTGCTGCTATAGATAGTGGGGTATAACCATCATTATCCTTGGCATTTACATCTACTCCGTGCTCTAGTAATAACTTGACTATTGCTGTATGCCCTTCTTGTGCTGCTATAATTAGCGGAGTACAATCATCATCATCCTTGGCATTTATATTAGCCCCTTTCTCTAGTAATAACTTAACTATTCCTATATGTCCTCCTTGTGCTGCTAGATATAGTGGAGTACAACCCTCCTTATCCTTAGTATTTATATTAGCCCCTTTTTCTATTAACAATTTAACTAGTTCTGTAGTACCTCCTTGAACAGCGCAGTGCAAAGCCGTATGGCCTTCTTTATCTTTATTGTATATATCTTTTGCTTTTTTATCTAATAATAGCTTGACTACTTGCAAATGTCCCTTAACAGCAGCCATATGTAAAGGGGCTTGCCCCTTATTATTCTTGGTATGGGTATCAGCTGTCAGCTTTAGTATCAGCTTTACTATTCCCAAATAACCTTTTTGAGCAGCTAAATGTAAAGGCGTATCTCCGTCTTTATTTTTGGCATGGATATCCGCTCCTAGCTGTAGTAATAATATTATTGCCTCCTTTACTTCTTTTATAAAAATATCCTTAAGCACCATAAAACATAAGTGCTTTAATGTAGTAGAATCTCTATTCCTAAAGTCATTCAGATTCATACTGACTTCTTTAAACTGATTCTCTAATGTTGCATCAACTTGCTTGATTGCTAAATGTAATGATGTATTCCCATCCGATGCTTGGTCTTTAAGTAGTTGTAATTCTTTTAGTAAAATAATGGCTGCCTGATAGCCTTGGCCTTCTGCTTCTTTTAACCAATATGTAGCTTCTTGATAATCTTGCTCCTTTTGTCCTTCTTTTTTCCATTGTGCATATGCCCGGTGACCTAAAAGAAATTGAGCTTTTACACTTTTTTCTACATCGGCCAGTCTTAGTAACTCCTGGTATCTAGCTGACATGTAGCCTCTTTTCTCTTCTAACTCGGCTTCTTTATCTTCAACTTTTTCCTTTTCTTTCTCCTGCTCTTTTTCCCCTTCTTGATCCTCATCTCCTTTGTTGATAATACTTCTTTTCACCCCTCCTAAAAGTCTCATATTTTTTACTTCTACACTCCCTGGTTGATCGTTTTTAGGTAAGTTTACATGGATAAATTTCTTTTGTTCTATTTTACTTAGATGTGGTAGTTGTTCTATCTTTACATCTGGAACTATTTTAACAGGAAAATTCTTACAGATAGTTGGTTTAAAAGAATCCGCTGTCTCATGTGTAATTACGTCTGCTTTCAAACTATCCCCTTGCTTATGAAAAGTAACTAAATTCCCTCCTTCTTCTGTAAGTTCTTTATCTACTAACGGTTTTACGTCTATCTGAATGTCTTTACTCGATCCCGATATTTCATCTGGAGATTCTTTCTCTTGAGGAACTAGCTGATTAGAGGAATTTTCACAGCTTTGTAAGAATAAACTTAATAATAAAACAGCAGCTACTAGCTTATGGCTTAAGCTATAATTTCTTTTCATATTTAATTTGGTTTGTAAATGTTGACCATATATTAGTTGGTAGCTAGATAATTTGCAACTAGTTGGTAAAAATCAATGTGGAAGACCCTAGATATTTTAGCACTCCTAAACTTTTAAATGAACATTTAGTTGTCATACTTTAAACACTCGTTTAATTGACAAACATAGGGTTAGTGCGCATATATAACCTTCCTTTTTAAAGTTGAATACACCCCCTTTAATTTATCATCTACTATCTTTAAACAAAGATTATGAACAGGGTCTAAGCGTTAATAGCCTATTTTCTATAAGCTTGATTTTTTCTATAGCATCTGCTTTCTTTTTACTTTCTACTGCTACTACTTCTTTAGGAGCTTGCTGTAAAAATCTTGTATTGTCTAGTTTTTTTGTTACTGCTTCCAGAAACCCTTGGTAGTAAGCCAGTTCTTTATGTAAACGCGCTATCTCCTGATCTTTATCGACCTTTTCTAATAAAGGAATATAAAATATTTGCTCTTGGACCGTAAAACTTATGCTATTCTGCAGGAGAATTTCTTTTGATTCTGCTAGCGCAACGTGTCCCAATTTTTGTATATAGTTATTGAATTTTTTAAACCAGGTAGGAAATGACTTATCCGTATATAGGGAAAGTACTTCTTTAGGAGAAATACCTGCATTGGCTCGTATATTCCTAACCTCAGTAATTAACGTAAAAGCCAAGTTAGCGTCCTCAAGTATTAACTTGTCATAAGGTAAAGCCTTAGGCCAAGAAGCAACAATCATGCAATCTTGTTCAGTACGTGGTTGAAGTTGGTGCCAGATCTCTTCTGTAATAAAAGGCATAAAAGGATGCAGTATTTTCAGCAAAATCTCTAAAATATCTACCGTAGCTGCGTACGTATGAGAACTGATAGGTTGCCCATAAGGAGGCTTGATCATTTCTAGGTACCAGGCACAAAAATCATCCCAGATGAGCTTATAAATAGCCATCAGCGCATCAGAAATACGAAATTGCTCGAAATGATTTTCTATAGTTGCTAATGCCTGATTTAGGCGCGCATTGAACCAACTGATAGCCATTGTATCTTCGGCCTGGCTACCGTCTGTTGCTATTTCCCAGCCCTTAAGAAGCCGAAAAATATTCCAAAGTTTATTAGCAAAATTTCTGCCTTGTTCACAAAGTTTAATGTCAAAGAGCAAGTCGTTGCCCGCAGGAGAGCTAAACAGCATGCCTACACGCACTCCATCAGCACCATATTGTTTAATCAATTCAAGCGGATCAGGAGAATTTCCCAAAGACTTGGACATCTTTCTACCCAATTTATCTCGAACAATGCCTGTAAAATAAACATTTTTGAAAGGAGGCTTTTGCGTAAAAGCATATCCTGCCATAATCATCCTAGCTACCCAAAAGAAAATAATCTCCGGAGCCGTAACTAAGTCGTTCGTAGGATAAAAGTAACGCATGGCCTCATTATCCGAATCCTCAAAACCTTTGAATACATTGATGGGCCACAGCCAAGCAGAAAACCAGGTATCTAAGACATCTTCATCTTGTCGTATGTCTGCTTCTGTAAGATTTTCATAGCCTGCACGAGCTTGAGCCTTTGCCAAGGCTATTGCTCTATTTTCTGCTACGATCACGGTATGATCGGGCAAATAAAATGCAGGTATCCGATGTCCCCACCACAACTGTCTAGATATACACCAATCCTGCACATTTTCTAGCCAAGCCTGATACATATGCTTGAATTTAGCAGGATGAAATTGAATCGTATCATCCAATACATGTTCAAGAGCTGGTTTAGCCAATTCCTTGATGCGCACAAACCACTGCTTAGAAAGCCTAGGTTCTACTACTGCATCCGTACGTTCAGAAAATCCTATGTTACTAGTGTGCGGTTCTATTTTGATGAGGTAACCTTGTGCCTGCAATTCCTGGGCTATTTTCTCACGAACTACAAATCGGTCTTCTCCCACATAATGCCCTGCTGTTAAATTCAAGGTACCATCCTCATTGAATATGTCAATAATGGCTAGATGATGTCTTTTACCTAATTCATAATCATTCATATCATGGGCAGGAGTCACTTTGAGGCAACCTGTACCAAAATCTTTATCTACATACTCATCCGTAATAATAGGGATAATTCTATTGGCAATGGGTATTACAACCTGCTTGCCATGCAAATGTTGATAGCGCGTATCGTCAGGATGAACACAAACTGCTGTATCTCCTAAAATAGTTTCAGGGCGTGTAGTAGCAATGGTTACATAATCTTGGCTACCTACTACCTCGTATCGGATATAGTAGAGTTTAGAAGCTACGGGTTTATAATTTACTTCATCATCAGCTAGGGCCGTCTTACCTAGTGGATCCCAGTTAATCATCCGTGTACCTTGGTAGATATATCCTTCTTCATAAAGTTTGATAAATACATCTTTTACAGCCTCAGAAGGATTAGGGTCCATGGTAAAACATAACCGGTCCCAATCGCAAGAAGCTCCCAGTTGCTTAATTTGTTCGAGTATGATACTTCCATATTTATCTTTCCATTCCCAGACATGGGCAAGAAAAGCTTCACGGGTTAAATCTTTCTTTTGAATACCTTTTGCTTGGAGCATGGCAACTACCTTGGCTTCCGTAGCTATAGAAGCATGATCGATACCAGGTACCCAACATGCCTCTCTCCCCTGCATCCTAGCTCTACGAATCAGCACATCTTGCAACGTATTATTAAGTACATGCCCCATATGTAACACACCTGTTATGTTAGGTGGTGGCATCACGATGGTATAAGGCTTTTTATTGGGATTAGGTCTAGCTTTAAAAAATCCTTGCGCTAGCCAATATTGATACCATTTCTGTTCTACTTGATTAGGTTCGTAATGGGTAGGAATTGTCATAAGATTTTGAATTATGTAGGTACTGATATGTAGCGGAGTGGGAGGGATTCGAACCCTCGGTACCCTTTTAGAGGTACACCCGCTTTCCAGGCGAGCACCTTCAACCGCTCGGTCACCACTCCTAATATCGTAGCCAGTTGCAAAAGTAATTATAATCTAACACAACCGAAAAACATGTAGACAAGTTATTCACTCACCTTACGCAAAAAGAGGTTGAATGAGTAAATTAAGTTTGTCCTTTCAAAGGATCCAAGTACCATACTATCGAAAAGGGTTGGGGAAACGTAAAAAACCGCCTTGTATAAAAAGGCGTTAAAAAATTTGTAGGGAGGAGCGGCCAGGCCGGAGATCAGAAGGTATGCAGCGTTGGGGTTTTTTCGCAGGTCTGGCCGCTAAACTGTGGAGGGTGAAAATTTTAGCCTTTTTATGCACAGCGGAGATTTTTTTGTTACTTTTTGCATGGCTGGCAAAAAGTAACGCCTGCCGCAGGCGAAACTTAATTCAAAGAAATAAGGTTCAACTAGCAAGGTTGTATTTCATGACTTAACAAGTGACAAATTTGCCTGGACTGTAACTCAATTGCGTAATAAGAATTTAAAACTGAGTGGTATAAGCGTTTTATTGATAAAAGACAAGATAGACTTTGCTCAAGCAAAAGGAGATCGGCCCATCGTATTTACACAAAAGTCATAAAAACGTAGCTCAGCATGCACGTTTTCATATTGGTACGGACTAACCCTAGAGGCTTATTTCCTCGCAAGATTTCTCTTTATTTATGCTCATCATCCCTAAATAAGCATATAAAATCGTCGTAACATACTTGCTCCTAAAATATCTAATATTTAAATTTGATAAATTATTTTAACATTATATTAAACACACAAGTTATGGCAGTTACTAGGTTAGAAAGAAAAGTAAAAAGAAACAGAAGAAACGCACAGAAGAGACAGATCCGAATTAAAAATTTATTGAAAAAGCCAGTCATCAAAAATGTAGACATAGAGGCTATTAAAGCATCTTTCGCTAATAAAACAGTCGAAAAGAAAGGAAAAAAGTCAGTTGCTAGCGAAGAATAAATTAACCTATATCTACTAACAGCCAATTCTACTAGCTTTATAGCTAGATTCAGCCACTTACAGCTCCCCCAGAATCATTTAAAAAGGACTCTGAGGGTAAAAAAAATTGATTTAGATCAGAACTCAGAACGCTGGTTTCCTCAGAGTCCCCTAACGGGTGACTCTGAGGGCGAGGAGAGTCCCCTAACGGGTGACTCTGAGGGCGAGGAAAACTACATACCTAACCGGTAGTACATCTACTTTAGATAGCATATTGTAACAAAGATCGTAAAACAATACCGAAGTTCTTACAGAGTGACGGATGGGTAAGGACTCTTAGTAGCTTCGTTGTTGATTAATCATCTCATCTTCAATACGGTCAAAAAGCAGTTGAGGAGGGTTTATTCTAGCTCCTGGCAGAATAATATCTACTTTTCCTGCATCATCCCACAACAAGCTTTCTAATAAAAGCATATCAGCAAGTTTTCGAGTCGTAAACGGTAAAAAGGGTGCTCCTAGTATCGCAATATGTGCTGTAAGCTGTAAGCTAATATTCAAAATGGTTTGTACTTGCTCTGGCATGGTTTTAATTAAGTGCCAGGGTTCTGTATCTGCTAAATACTTATTCCCTATCCTACCTAGATCCATCCATTTCTGGATAGCCTCTTTAAACTTAAACCGCTCTATCGCTTCTCCAATTGCTTGAGGAGCTTTCTGCATGTGTTCTATCACGGCTTGATCTACCTTAGTAAGGCTTGTAGTTTCAGGAACTATACCTGCAAAGTATTTATGTATGAGTACCAGCGTTCTATTTACAAAATTCCCCAGAGTAGCCACCAACTCGTTGTTATTCTTAGCTTGAAAATCTTGCCATGTAAAATCACTGTCTTTACTCTCTGGAGCATTGGTACAGAGTACGTACCGCAATACATCTTGTTTGTCTTTAAATTTTTCTAAATATTCATGGAGCCACACCGCATGGTTACGTGAAGTAGAAATTTTTTGTCCTTCCAAATTCATAAATTCATTAGCAGGTACCTGATCTGGCAAAATGAATCCCCCATGTGCCTGGAGCATGACAGGAAAAATGATGGAATGAAACACAATATTGTCTTTGCCTAAAAAATGTACCAGTTTGGTTTGCGAATCCTTCCAAAATGGTTCCCATACCTGCTCATTTTGAGCTGCCCACTCTTTGGTAGCACTGATATATCCAATGGGGGCATCAAACCAAACATATAATACTTTATGCATCGCTTCTGGCAAAGGCACAGGAACCCCCCAATCTAAGTCGCGGGTTACAGCACGAGGTTGCAAGCCTTGTTCCAACCAAGATTTACACTGACCATATACATTCGACTTCCAATCGGTATGCGTTTCCAAAATCCAATGTTTAAGCCATCCCTCATATTCATTTAGGGGCAAGTACCAATGTTTGGTAGTTTTTAAGATAGGCTTTTCTCCACTTAAGGCAGAACGCGGATTGATTAACTCCTCTGGACTAAGGGTGGTGCCACAAGCCTCACATTGGTCACCATACGCATCTGGATAACCACACTTAGGACAGGTGCCTCGTATATAACGATCGGCTAGAAATTGCTGGGCCGCAGGATCATAGTACTGCTCGGTCTCTCGGGCAATGAGTATACCTTTTTTATAAAGAGTGGTAAAAAAATCAGAGGCCGTCTCGTAATGTACTTGAGAAGACGTTCTAGAAAAAATATCAAAACTGATACCAAGCTCTTCCAAATCTTGCTTGTTCAAATAGTGATATTTATCTACTATTTGCTGTGGAGTAATACCTTCCTGCTTGGCTCGAATAGTTATAGAAACTCCATGTTCATCCGAACCACTGATAAACAGAACTTGTCTCTGTTTGCTGCGCAGATACCGAGCATAAATATCGGCTGGAATAAAACAACCTGCTAGGTGTCCTATATGAATAGGACCATTTGCATAAGGCAATGCGGCTGTAACAGTATATCTTTCAAAAATGGATTGCTGGGCCATAAATTAGGTTAATTGATAGCATATAGTTTTAGAAAATTAAGTGTCTAAGATTTTTTTAAACCTTTGGTAACACAACTAACTTAAGCCTACAAAATACTAGACTTAATAGCTAGTTAACTCAGAACTAAACATTCATACAAAGATAAATTTATCAAAAAGGCATACCTAGAAAAGACGGATAAAAGTTGCTAGGTCGTCTTTGTACGCTGATAGATCTAGTTTAATAAAATAAGTTAATTATCACTTAGAAAATTTTTTAAGTTCTCAAAAATATGTTATTTTATTTATGCATACTAATTCTAGTAACAACGTGATGTGTGATTTTGTCTGGACGAGCTTCAATTTCTTAAATATTTACATAATTAAAACTTACCAAAAATATCATATAACTTAAATCAAATATGGACTTTAAAAGAAAATTTAAATTTGATAAACTGATTAGAGATAAATTACCAACTATACTACACTCAGAGGGTATTGCAATATCTACTAGGATCTTAGAAAATGACGCGGACTACCTAAAAAGCTTGAAAGATAAACTGATGGAAGAAGCACAAGAAGCAATTGAAGCTACAACAGAATATCATATGCAAGAAGAGCTTGCTGATGTTTTAGAAGTAATTCGAGCAATATGCTTGGCTTGCGGCTTCTCATACGAAAAAGTTGAAGCTATCAGACAACAAAAAAGGGAAGCAAAAGGTAGCTATGAAAAACGTATTCATGCTGAATTTATTGAAATAGGGGCTGAAAACCCAATGGTCGATCACTATCTTGCTAATCCTGAAGGATATCCGGAAATATTCTAAAAATTATTCATTGAGTGTCAGGAGTCAGCTCCTGACACCATGTCTAGCACTTGATATCGACACTTAACAAACCCTCTTACTTACCCCCTTATGGCGCAAGCGTCTTCGCTTGTGCCAAGCTTTTTTAATCGATCAATAAAACATCTAATAAATCTTTTTCTCCATCATAATCTCTTGCACTACTGTAAAGCCAAGTTTTTTTTCTAGCACAAGCGAGGATCCTTTAAAGTAATATGCTGTAAATAATAAAGTTTTATTTACTTTTATAAATGGATAAAATTGGATACGAAATGGATATATCTAATAGTATAAAGCAAAAGCTGGACTTTAATAGTTCCGTTTACCAGCAAATAACTCAACAACTTAGCATTATTGATAGTTTTAAAGGTAGTTGGAAATCTATTGAAAGGCAACAAAGTAAATACCTGAAAGAACTCAGAAAAATAGCCACAATAGAAAGCATTGGTTCCTCTACCCGCATAGAAGGCGCAACCCTTACTGATAAGGAGGTAGAAAAGCTATTGAAATCGATAAAAATAACCAAGCTGCAAGGTCGAGATGAACAGGAAGTGGTTGGCTATTATGAGGCGTTGGAAATTATCCTAAATAGCTATACTGATATTACTTTAGAAGAGCGCTATATCCACCAATTACATGGGATCCTTTTAAGATACAGTAGTAAAGACCTGACGCATAAAGGTCAATACAAAACCCTTTCTAATCAGGTAGTAGCCAATTATCCTGATGGTACACAACGAATAATTTTTAAAACTACTGAGCCACATCTAACTCTTCATGAGATGCAAGGGTTAATTGCATGGACAAATGAAAGATTAGCAAAAAAGGACTTACATCCATTAATGATAACCGCAGCTTTTGTATATGAATTCTTATCTATTCATCCCTACCAAGATGGAAATGGACGTTTATCAAGGCTTTTAACCTCTTTGTTACTAATGAAGCAAGATTATCAATTTATCCAGTATATATCATTTGAAAATGCAATAGAGGCCAAAAAAGAAGACTATTACAGAGCCCTGATAGAAGGACAAAAAAATAGGGGTAAAGAAAATGAGCGTATGAATGGTTGGATAATCTTCTTTTTAGAATGCTTGGTTGAGCTAACCAAAAGACTGGAGACCAAATATGAAATATATAGCAAGCTGAAGACTGTATTAAATGAGCGACAGCAAGCTATTTTACAATACGTAAAAGAAAAAGAAACCATACAAATCGGAGACCTTGAAAGACAATTGAAAGTTTACTCACGAAATACTTTAAAAAAAGACCTTATTTATCTGGTAAAAGAAGGATTGCTACTCAAGACTGGTGAAGGACGTGGGGCTCACTACCATTTAATTTCTACATCAACTTAAATGAATGTTGAGAAACTTACCTTTTATCGCACAAGTGCAAAACACTTGCGCGGTAAAAGGGGTAAAAAAATATGAAGAACCAATTACTGACGAACTCAGAGCACTCAAGGACATGGTTTCGGAAGAAGTCTACTTAACAGAGCCCCCCTTACTTACCCTTTTACCTTATCTAACACCATTTGTGGCTCATCCATGAGTGATGGTCTAATTTTACGTAGATCCACTGGAATTACATAAATCTGTGTGATCCCTTCCTCCCCACCTTCCCAACTCGCTGCACCATAGTGGGCATCGATAATTTGTTCATTCTCAGCTCGTGCCAGCTCTTCTATATGTTTAGGTAAGAATATATTAACAGGCTCTACAACCTCATAGTTAGTTCGACTGATCAAAGGCGCATCAACGGTAGTAAGTATAAACTGGATAGCTGGTATTTTCTTAAAATAATTGGGGATAAACGGAATGTCATAAATTAAGCTTGCATCCTGCACAATGAATGTGATGGGCTTATTTTTTTTATTCTTCTCTTGAATAGACTGCAAACTATTAAAGAGCATCTTTTGAAGTTGCTTAGGATCACATTGTATTTCTTTGTGAGTAGTAAGTTGTTGTATATGGATGCTTGGTTTTGGCTGAATATTTACCATATCTAAACCCTCTAGCGTAGTATCTAAAAAATCTTCTAGCTCTATTTTTTGTACATCTAAGCGCATGTAGTCTTTGAATCGATAAATAGATTCTGCAAGATATTCTCCAGCTTGCTTTTGTTTGGCTAAAAGCACTAACACATCTTCCATAAAGCTTTTTAATTCTTCTACTGTTTGAATTTGTTTACCAACTTCTATCAGTTCCTTGCCACGTTGATAAAGTAACATGAATCCTTCTACACAATCTGTAGACAAAGCATTTGAAAAACGTTCTCGATATTCTAAGGCTATTTTCAGCTTTTCATCACGTTCTTTTTGAAGAAGTTGAAGATATTCATTACGGCTGGCTAGTTGTTTTTGAGATTGCTTGTGCTTGAATATCGCTATTAAAAAACTACTTAAAAGTAACAATCCATATAAGATTCTAAATTGTAGCATGTCAAAGTCACCAGTTACAGTGGGCTTTACTGCATAGAGCTTAAAGATATTCGTGGCTGCGATTACTCCCATGAGTACCATGCCTATTACCAATGGCCAATCAAATAACAAGAAAGCCATAACAATGTTAAGGAGGAAGATCATGGTTTGGAATGTATGAAATCCACTCATGAGTACCAACCAGGTACCTACGCCAAAAAGCACATAAAAGACACTTAAGGGCCAAGCAATTGATATAAACTTTTTATTTTTAAAAATAGGCGGCCACAGTGGATAGGTTAGTAAAGCGGTACTAATAAAAAGTACACTTTGCTCGATAACCTGATAAAGTCCTGCATAGTCTTTTTGGACTTGTTCTGTTACCGTATAAAAAGAAGCATAGGTAGCACCAATCACATAAAGGCCAAAAATGGTTAACAGGTATTCTTGGCTAGGGAAAATTTTTTGAAGATACTGCGATAAACTAAATGTTCTAAATTCTTTTTTAAACCGTTTCCACGCTTTACGGCGTTTTGCCCGTGCTTCTAAAATAGGCTCAGGCTCTTTTACTCCTACCCATCCGCCTGGTTGTTTAAGTAGATAATGACTGCCTAATAGGCCTATCAGATTAGCTATAATTCCAGGTATAATTCTGTCGCTTCCCTTAAAAATCAAAGGCCATAGTATTACAGCGCCAAACCCCATACTCATCCCTACCAGCACGGCCCGTGAGGTACTTCTAAAGCCAAAAATAGCCATTAGTAGAGGCACAGTGACAACTGGCATATACAAACCATTCCCAAATTGAAGTAATGATAGGAAACTATTAAAATTTAGACTGAGTGCTAAAGCACCTAAACCTGACAATATACAAAGCATTTTAGCTCCTAGCACTTCATTTTTAAAGCTAATTCTCAGGGGTTTGGCAACATCATTCGCCAATAAAACAGCAGCAGCATTTAGGTAAGAATCGGCCGTAGACATCGCTAGTGCCACTACACCTATACCTATAAAGCTACGTAGCCCTGCCGAGGTATAATTATGAATAATGTGTTCAAAAAGCTTATCAGGTTCTAAATTAGGATTATTAGCCAAAAGTAAGATCGCCACCCAAGCTAAAAATAAGCATACTACAAGACTAATAAGTGCTGCATAACTAAAAGACCGTTTTACCTGATCTACATCACGTGCCATACTAACCCGCTGAAATACAACTGGATCCATTGCAGGGATGATAAACCATAGCATCATCGTTATTGCTTCAATAAATTTTGGATGCCAACCTATTACTTGCGACCAGCTAAAATTAGGATGAGTGTTTAGTAAAGTTATAACTTGCTTAGGATCTTTTAACTGATTCCAAATAACCAGTGCTAAAATAGGAATAAACATACCAAATGTAAAAAACTGTATTACATCTGTAAAGGTTACTGCCCGTATACCTCCTGCAACCGAATACAGAATTACTATACCAGCAGCCAATATAGGAACCCACTTACTTTCAATACCAAGAATAGGACTAATAACTCGGCCAACTAAATAAAATTCCAGTGCTACTAACGTTAACACATTTATAACTCCACTAAGCGCTGTAATAATTTGTACCTCTTTACCATATAGAGATCTCATGGCATCAGCTACAGAAATATTTTTTAAGAACTCTCGCATCCGCACAGCTAACAATCCAACAAAAACTAAACAAATACAGGCCCCACTAATAACAATGATAAAATAAAGTCCATCCGTATAAGTACGTTCCAATGTCTCAAAAACATACCAGCTGCCAATCCAACTAACCACAATTGTAGCTGTAAGGGTAGCTGTAGAAAAATCTTTTCTGCCTATCGCATAATCTCTTAAAGAATTTACCCGTCGACTAGAAAGAAGGCCTATTGCTAGATTAATAATTAAAAATAAGCCGAATATAATTATATCTATGTTGAGTCCTAACATAACGCATGATCTGTTTGTATTTGTAAAAGCTTTAAATTTTTAATAACTGAATAAGATAGGAATACAATAAAAGTAGTTTGTAGTATTTAAACAATATAAATGAACTACAATAATGTTGATTCTCTTAATATTTAGACGTGATGCCAGGATTTATGTCTTAGCACTTAGGTATAAATCATCCAAAACCTGTGTCAATCACTTTAAATAATCGTCTTATGAAATTTTTGTGGAAGAGTATTCATACTCATATCTAGATCACACTGAATAACTTTAGCTACTTATTATAAGTTTTCTAATAATAGTTCTATCTATTAAGCAGTTATCCACTGATCTAACAAACGCCTAGATTTAGTAAGCCTACCTAACTTGATGGGCAATACATAAAACTGCTGATAATCCATAGCAGTACATATTTCTTCTCCCATGTATCCATAATGTATATCCACGATAGATATATTTTCTAGCAGTACTGGCTCTAAAATATTACCTATATTTCTATCATCTATCTCAGTCTTAGGGGACGCTATGTAAAAATCTTTCTCTTCTACCCCCTTGTGAAAAGTCGTAATTGTAATCTTAATTGCTTTTTCTCGTAGCTCTTGTATTCGGCTATGATCAATCTTATACACGATTACGCTATCTTCTATTCTTAAAATAAGTGGTTTTCGATTAGGATTGTATATTTGTGCACGCTGTAGCGTATTGCTAATTAATAACTTTAGCTTTTCAACATCGCATTCTACCTTTTTAAAGGTAGTAAGAAACGTTACTAGCACTTCAGAATGTCTACTTACCCTTTCTCGATAGCTTTCTAAAGCTTGGCTAATTAACTCAGTGGGAGACAGTTTACTCAGAGATAAAGTTAATCTATCTGACAATTGCTGCATCGTATGGTCAAATCCAATAAATATACTGCTCCAATATTCAATAGCTAATTTCTCATTTAAGATTGTATTCAGGTGCAAAACAGAAAATTGTTGTAATTTCTCTTTAAGCCGATCCAGCACTTCCCCCAACTTATCAATGAGTACATTCACTCCAGCATGAGCCGGATTAATCTCCGTTTCATAGACTACTGATTTATCCTGCAAGAGGTTAAATATTCTAGCCTTAAGCTCAACCTCCAGCTTTTCCAATTGCAATCGTCTAGAATTAGCTTTCTCACTGGCATATTTACTACGGATGTTGAAGATAGTTACCAACGCACTTCCTAAGAAAATCCACATATAGATAAGCTTAAACTGCCAAAAGTTAAAAGCTGTGGGTAAAGCAGGTACGCCTGTAATAGCTTTGAAGATAACCCAACTCAGCGGTAATGCAAAAAGAAACATACCGATGAATACGGGAAAGGGAATTACAAAAGAAGCGATAATAAGATTCCCTACAAATATGAATATAAACTCTTGTTGTAAGCCACTAAATAAAGCCAATAAAGAACTAAGAAAGAAGAAGATATATAGAACGGACAAATACCATCCGGCCATAACCATAATTAAATATTTACTCTTTTTAAGCCCTTCACTCCAAATGGGATAAATAATCAACATAGCAACAATAAAGAGCACTGAATGGAAAATAATATATTGTAGCCTAGGGTATTGAGTAATCAAGTCATCTTTGAGTAAATAAAGTCCTAGATAAGTAGAAAACAGGATATAAATAGCCGTAAGCAAATAAACAATTTCTCTACTAGGTAAATTATTTTGAAAATAATCATACACATCAGTGTTTTTAATAATACGGACCCAATTTATCCATGCATCTTTTCTTGCTTGCCTAGCTTCCAAAAGAGATCCTGAAGCTTTAACTCCTACCCAGCCTCCTGGCTGTTTAAGCAGATAATGACTACCTAGTAAACCTACCAGATTAGCTATAATGCCCGAAATAATGCCATCACCTCCCTTAAAAATAAAGGGCCAGACTAATACTGTACTAAATCCTAAGCACATTCCCACTAACACAGATCGTGTACTACTTCTAAATCCCAAAATAGCCATTAATAAAGGTACGGTAACAACAGGCATGTAAAAGCCATTAGAAAACCGAAGTAATGATAACATCCCTTTAAACCGTATAGTAACAAGTAAAGCCAAGAGGCCAGTGACTAAGCATAAGAACCTAGCAATAAGGACTTCATTTTCTTTTTTTAGGTCAATCCCCAATGGCTTAGCAATATCATTCGTTAATAAAACAGCAGAAGCATTGAGATAAGAATCTGCTGTGGACATTGCTAAGGCTAATACGCCCACACCAATCAATCCACGCAATCCTTCTGGAGTATAAGTGGTAATAACATGATTAAAAAGCTTATTCGGTTCTAAATTAGGATTACTAGCCAATAATAAAATAGCTATCCATCCCAAAAATAAGCATACCACCAGGCTAATAAGTGCTGCATAACTAAAAGATTGCTTCACTTGCTCCACATCACGAGCCATACTGACACGCTGAAATACAACAGGATCCATTGCAGGAAGCATAAACCATAGCAACATGGTTAAAGATTCTGCAAATTTAGGATGCCAACCTATTACTTGCGACCAACTAAAATTAGGGTGAGTACTTAGTAAAGTTATAACCTGTTTAGGGTCTTTTAATTGATTCCAAATAATCAGTGCTAGGATAGGTATAAACATACCAAAAGTAAAAAACTGTACTACATCAGTAAACGTAATAGCTCGTATACCTCCTGAAACGGAATAGATAATGACGACTGCAGAAGCTATTATAGGTACCCAAGAACTTTCTGTACCAAAAATTAGACTAATTACCTTGCTAATCACTTTAAATTCTATAGCTACTGCTGCTAGCACACTACATACACCACTAATAGCTGTAATAATTTGTACACTTCTACCATAGAGATCTCCCATAGCTTCAGCTACAGAGAGGTTTTTCAAAAATTCACGCATTCGCACTGCCAATAATCCCACTAACCATAAACAAAGGCAAGCACCAATTATAACTATAATAAAATACAAGCCATCTCTATAAGTATGTTCTAATATTTCAAATACATACATACCACCAATCCAACTAACCATAATAGCAGCCGTAAGCGTAGCTGTAGAAAAATCTTTTCTACCCACTGCATAATCCCTTAATGAATTTACACGTCGGCTAGAAAAAAGGCCTATTGCCAAGTTAATGATTAAAAATAGGCTAAATATGATTATGTCTATGTTGAATCCTAACATGATGTATCACTTTGATTATAGTCTTAAACTGTTAAATTTCAACTACTTTGTAAATGAGACTACAATAAAAGTAGTTTGTAGTATTTAAACAAAACATAGGAACTACAATTTGCTTGTATGTAAGATAAAATCTTAAAATCGTTGGCAGAAATTGTCTCCCGCCGCTAAAATACTAGACAATATACTAGCTTAACCGCTTTACAAACCACAGCACCAAATCATCATCTAGAGACACATTGCTACCTGGAGCAATGTGCTGATAATGGTATGTAACTCCCCTACCATCTGGAATATAGCCACGTCTCACATAAAGCCTTTGTACTGGCCCATATTCTGCATATAATTTTATACCTAGACCTACCTGATTTGTTTTAATAGCAACCATTGCTTCTGCAGTATCCAAAAGCTTAGAGCCAACACCCTGTTTACGAAATGAGGGTAATATGTTTAAATCCATGATTTCTGGAATGCCTTGACTATAAAAAGGCTTATAGTCGGATTTCCAATTTAGGATGATATAACCTGCAAATTGTTGATTTAAATGAGCAACCCATACTTGCATAGAACCAGCTTGTTGCTGTTGCCAATATATTTCAAACATTGAAGCAGATTTAGACCAATTGGCATTTGCAAAGCCAGTGACTATAGTTGCTATATCCATCTGAGTCAATGGTCGAATTTCGATCTTAGTATTGCTTACTTGAGCTAGATACTTAGTCAAATAATAATAACTGACACCTTTAGTATATCCATGGCGCACAAAATCAACTTGAAAACCGAGCTTTTTATAAAAGTTCGGTGCTTGGAAACTCATGCTTTGCAAAAATATGAAATCACAACCTTGTTTTCTGCCAAATTCTATAGCATGCTCCATCAGTTGAGTCCCATATCCTTGTTGGCGGTAAGCTTCCTCAACAAAAAGATATTCAATATAAAGCTGCCCCCAGAATAATTGGACAACCAAGCAAGCAATTAGGGAGCCATCCTCTTTTCGGATCTCAAAAGAAATGGGGGGGTCAGATAAACCTTCTATTCCTGTTTGTGATATAGCATATTCAGCAAAAAATTTGCATATAACTTTTTCTAATTCAGGAGTCAACGTTGATTGAACAATTGGATACTGCATCACTTTTATTTGAGGTTGGCAATATCTTGATAAATTGACAAAACTTCAAGAGAACCCACCTCAAATTGCACCAGGGTCAATGATAAATATTTACAACTCATCTATAATCACTGGTCTAATTTGATGCACATCTATCGGAATTACATACATACAAGTTATATCTCCATCTTTAGCTTCCCAACTTGCCATCCCATAATGTGCATCTATAATCTGCTCATTCTCAGTTCGAGGTAACTCTTCAATATGTTTAGGCAAAAATACATGAATAGATTGTATATCCTCCGAGATTCTTTTTCTCAATAAAGAAGTCTCAACGGTACTTAGTATAAAGTGAATAGCTGGTATTTTCTTTACGTACTTAGAAATAAAAGGAATTTCATAAATCAAATCCGCATCCTGCACAATTAATGTAATTGGTTTATTTTGTTGATTTTTTCCCTGAATAGATGCTAGACTAGTTAAAAGCATTTTTTCAATTTTTGCAGGATCACATTTTATTGGTTTGTTAGCAATACGTTGCTCTAACGCAATTTTAGGATTAGGATGTAGGGGTTGTACATCCAAGCTTTTCAAACAATCAGCCAGCAACTTTACTACCTTGACTGACTGTACATTTAAACGCATATAGGCTTTGGATCGGTAGATAGATCCAACTAAATATTCCCCAGCTCGCTGTTGCTTGGATAACAGTTCCATCCCTGCTCCTATCACCTCTTTAAATTGTGTAGAAGTCTCCACTTGCTTAGAAGCTTCAACAAGTGTTTTGCTACGCTCATACAACCATTTAAATCCCTCCACACAATCCATAGTCAAGGTATGCATAAATCGCTCTTGATGCTGCAAAGCTTCTTGCAAGTTTTCAGCATGTTTTGCTTGAAGCATATCCAGATACTCATTGCGGCTTATTAATTGCTTTTGAGCCTGCTGATATTTGGATAAAGCCACAAAACTACTTAACAGCAACAATCCATATAATATTTTAAATCCTAAATGATCAAAGTATCCAGGTAGATTAGGCACTTGTGCATATATTTTAAAGGCATAGATAGCAGTTACTACACCTATAAACAGCATCACAATAACTAAAGAAAAATCAAACAACAGAAAAGCCATGACAATATTAAGCAGGAAAATCATGGTCTGGAAGGTATGAAAATCACTCAAGAGTATCAGCCAGGTACCTACACCAAAGAGTACATAACAAACACTTACTGGCCAAGCCCAAATTATAAACCGTTTATGTTTAAAAATAGGTGGCCACAGCGGGTAGGTTAATAGTCCTGTGCTAATAAAAAGGACACTTTGCCCAATAATATGATAAAGTCTTACATATTGTTTCTGGACTTCTTCAGGTACTGTATAAAAGGAAGCGTACGTAGCTGCAATGATATAGATACCAAAAATAGTCAACAGATACTCCTGCTTAGGTAAAGCCTTTTCTAAATACCGAGTTAAGCTAAAGGTTGTAACTCCTTGCTTAAATCTATGCCAGCGATCGAGGCGTCTATTTCTTGCTTCTAAGAGTGGTTGCGGCTCTCGTACTCCTATCCAACCACCTGGTTGTTTAAGCAGATAATGGCTCCCTAGCAACCCGACTAGATTAGCTACAATACCCGGAAGAATACTAACACTTCCCTTAAAAATTAAAGACCAACTTATTACTGTACCAACTCCCATGCCCATTCCTATCAATACGGCCCGTGGAGTACTCCTAAAACCAAAAATAGCCATTAACAAGGGTACGGTAACAACTGGCATATAAAGTCTATTTGCAAATTCCAGCAAGGATAGTACTCCTTTAAACTTTATAGCTACCCATAAAGCTACTATCCCTGAGAACACACAAAATATTTTAGCCAACCGTACTTCATTGTTAAATCGGATACCCAATGGTTTTACAATATCATTGGTCAGTAAAACTGCAGAGGCATTTAAATAAGAATCAGCTGTAGACATGGCCAATGCTAATACACCTATACCGATCAAGCTACGCAATCCAACTGAAGTATAATTTTGAATAATATACTCAAAAAGTTTACTAGGCTCTAAATAAGCATTTTTAGCTAGCAGCAAAATACTTATCCAAGCTAAAAATAAACATACCACAAGTGTTAGAAGGCTTGCATAAGTAAAAGCTCGTTTTACTTGTTTTATATCTCGTGCCATGCCAATTCGTTGAAATATAACAGGATCTATAGCAGGAATAACAAACCATAAGAACATGATTAAAGTATTGATGAATTTAGAATGCCAACCTATTACTTGCGACCAATCAAATCTAGGATGCGTATTTAATAGAACTATAACCTGGTTGGGATCTTTCAGTTGATTCCAAATAGCTAGTGCCAGAATAGGCATAAAAGCTCCAAACGTAAAGAATTGCACTATATCTGTAAATGTAATAGCTCGGATACCTCCCACCACTGAATATATAATAACTACTGCGAAAGCTCCTATAGGAACCCAAAAGCCTTCTGTAGCAAAAATTAAATTGATTACCTTACTAATCACTTTAAATTCTATAGCTACTGACACTACGATGCTTAAGACACCACTGATAGCCGTAACGATCTGGACAGTTTTACCATACAAGTCGCCCATAGCTTCCGCTACAGAAAGATTATTTAAAAATTCTCGCATACGTCCTGCTAACAGTCCAACGAAAAATAAACAGATGGCAGTGCCACTCATCACAATAATCGCATAAAGCCCATTTGTATACGTATACTTTACTATCTCAAGAACATACCAACTACCTATCCAGCTAACCATAATCGTAGCTGCAAGCGTAGAAGTAGAAAAATCTTTCCTGCCAATTGCATAGTCACGTAGTGAGTTTACCCGCCGACTAAAAACGAGTCCTACAGCTAAGTTGATAGCTAGAAACAAGACAAAAACAATTAACTCAATGTTGAAGTTTAACACAATCTATATAGTTTATTACCAAAAATATTTTTTAATTCTTGGAATGGTAAAGCATGAATACAAGTAAAGCAGTTTATACTATTTTATCAATATGTATTTACTTGTCACATTAGAATTCTTCTAAAACCAAGAATTCCTAGATCAAGAAATTATGGGTATAGTAAGTTCGTGAGTTTTAATAAATATTTTTTAGCTTCAAAATAATTTAGAATTTGTGAATGAATAGAGTTCTTTCAAAACCAAAAATTTGGTTCTCTCGGCAGGAAGGAATTTGTGAGAAACCGGAGTTGTGGTGTCGGGAGCCCACTCCCGACACTCAAATGTGTCAGGGCTGGGGCCCTGACTCGCACTTACTGACGAACCCAGGGGACTTAAGGCGAAGGTTATGCAAGAACTCTAATATGTATTTACTTATCACATTAAAATTCTTCTAAAACCAAGAATTCCTAGATCAAGAAATTATGTGCATAGTAAGTTCGTGAGTTTTAATAAATATTTTTTAGCTTCAAAATAATTTAGAATTTGTGAATGAACTCTAATAAAATTAAGTAACAATATTAAAAGGAGCTGTATGGAAGATATCCATCATATTTTAAAAAAATACTGGGGATATAATAGCTTTCGCTCATTACAAAAAGAAATTATAGAAGCCGTACTAGCGAGAAGAGATGTACTCGCTTTATTACCCACTGGAGGTGGAAAATCTATTTGTTTCCAAGTACCTGCTCTAGCCCAACCAGGCATATGTTTAGTCATCACACCCCTCATAGCTTTGATGAAAGATCAAGTAGAACAGCTAAAAAAAAGAAAGATACCAGCCGCTGCCCTATTTACAGGCATGTCGTATGCAGAGATAGATTTAGTACTAGATAACTGTGTTTACGGAAACACAAAATTTTTATACCTATCTCCTGAGCGTCTCAAAACAGAGCTTTTTCAGGCACGCGTCCAAAAAATGCAAGTTAACCTACTAGCTGTAGATGAAGCACACTGTATCTCACAATGGGGATATGATTTTAGACCTGCTTATTTAGATATAGCTGAATTACGGACCTTATTGCCCAATGTCCCGATCATTGCGCTTACCGCAACAGCTACCCGCGCAGTTAAACAAGATATTCAAGATAAGCTACAGTTTAAAAATCCTGCTGTATTTCAAAAGAGTTTTACGCGAGATAATCTATCCTACCTAATAGACAAAACAGACAATAAAGAAAGAGCTTTATTAAAATTAATCAAACGTATCAATGGGGCTACCATTATCTACGTCAATACGCGTAAAAAATCCAAACTAATAGCTGATTTTCTAAATAAAAATAACATTAAGGCTACATGCTACCATGGTGGTCTTAATAATGCTGAAAGGGAACAACGCCAAGATGCTTGGATTCAAGGCCGCATTCAAATAATCGTAGCCACCAACGCATTCGGAATGGGTATTGACAAACCAGATGTACGGTTAGTAGTACACTTGGATCTACCAACAAGCCTAGAAGCCTATTACCAGGAGGCTGGAAGAGCAGGTCGCGATGAACAAAAATCGTATGCTATTGTGCTACATGATGAACAAGATATCCAAGAACTACGAGAAAACATCCAAAAGGAAAATCCTTCCATTGATTACCTGAAAAAAGTATACCAACATTTGGCCAATTATTATCAACTAGCAGTAGGTACCCATGATACAAATCCACATGAATTTGATTTGGAAAATTTTGCTACTACCTATAGACTAAAACCTCAGGAAGCCTACCAAACTATTAAAAAGCTGGAGCGCGAAGGGCTTATTCAACTTAATGAAGCTTTTTTTCAGCCTACTAGACTACATATAACCATTACACACCAAGAATTATATGCATTTCAAGTAGCATATGCTGCGTATGATCCTATTATAAAGGCTATCTTAAGATTATATGGCGGAGAACTTTTTACAGACTTTTGTAACATCTCTGAGGAAAAAATAGCCCGTTATTTAGCCACTAATTCAGCGGAAATATCCCACCAACTTAAAAAATTGCAAGAACTTGGCATACTACTATATGTCCCACAAACAGATAAGCCTCAAATAACATTTACGAAACCTCGCTATCACGCTGACCAGATACCCCTAGACATTAAATCTTTGGAGCAGAAAGGCAAGCTTAATATGCAAAAAGCTGAAGCAGTCATTCACTATGCAACACATACAGCTCGATGTCGATCTCAATTATTATTAGAATATTTTGATGAAATCTCTTACCAACCTTGCAAAACATGTGATCTTTGTTTAGCTAGCTTAAAACTTCAACGTATAGAAAAAGATCAGAACACAGCTAGAGCTTTAATTCTAAACCACTTGCAAACAGCTACATACGAACTACAAGAATTAGTAGATACGATAGATATGCCTGAAGAAATAGTAATAGCTACCATTAGACAGCTGCTAGATCAGGGAGCGCTTATTTATGACCAATCTCATAAACTCACAAAGGCTATTCGCTAATTTTGGTTCCTTCATTTAGGTGTCCGATTAAACAAGGTTGGTGTTTATACAATATTGTTGATAATCAAAAAGTTAAATAAAGAAAGTTTGTATAAATATCAACCTATTATTAAATAATATTATACTCAAAAAGCTTAAATTTGGTACCATGTTATTTAAATCCTTGGGACTTGATTTTTAAAGCCTAATATTCATTTTTTATAGATCTATGCTATTGCATCAAATTTATATTAATCTTAAGCGCACAGTTACAGAATATTTTCGAATTACAAAACTTTTATCTCATCAAGTAGCCATCGATAAAATAAGTGATTTGTATCTCGACTTACCTAACTGGTACGTATCTAGGGCTGATAATATATTTGTAGAGAATAAGTTAGACAACACATTATACGGAGAAATTACCTACCAAGGTATGGAGATACTAGCCAACAAGCTTCAGTTAACTTCAAAAGATGTATTTTATGATCTAGGTTGTGGACTAGGGAGGCTTGTAATATATATGTATCTAACCAACTCAATCAAGAAAAGTGTAGGAATTGAAATGGTTGGTTCAAGATATAAACTAGCTGAGTTGGTAGTACAATTAATGGAGGTTGAAGAACTTCTGGACCCAAGGCGTAAGCTAACCTTTATACATAACAATATTAGAAACGAAGACTTTTCGGATGCCACTGTAATTTATATGTCTTCTCTTTGCTTTCCAATTGAGTTAATGGAACACCTGAATCAAAAATTTATTAAGCTAAAGAAAGGATTGCGTATCATCAGTTTAAGTGCCTTACCTGAACATCCTTCTCTAAAATTAAAAGAGACAGGATTATTACCCATGACGTGGACCAATACTTCAACGATCTACTATTATGAACTTGTATAAGTTCAAGAACACATTAGAATTAAAACTAGATATAAAGTAACTATTACGGTGGTGGCAGGACCTTTCTCGAAGTGTGTGTGTCAGGGCTGGGGCCCTGACACCACAAGTTAGTTCACCTTATTTTGCCTCATTACACTGGATTCCTGCTGGATTTACTCACAGCTTCGTTCAAAGATAAGGAGCAGAGATGACCAGCTTGGGTTAATTAAAAGTTTACATCAATAACTATAGCATATATTTATTAACTCATGTAGATTTGTATAACGTAGTAAAATTTTTGATGCAGATAGCTCGAAATTTAGCAACCCAGTTTAAAAGTTTCTAACTTATTTATATCACTATGGCAGTAAAAAGATCTCTTTCTCTTATTCGATTAAGTTTATTAGTAGTCACATTCGTTACCATACAATGTGGATCAGTAAAACGAGTTAGTACGACTCAAGTTATAGACCTCAGCGGCAGATGGAATGACACCGACGCGCGTCTAGTAGCTGAGGAGATGACACAAGACGTTGTAAAAAAACCTTGGATAAACAACTTTATAAATATTTATCATCACCAACCTGTATTGATTGTAGGAGAAATACTCAATAAAAGTCATGAGCATATCGATGCTGAGCCTTTTATCAAAGATATAGAGCGAGAATTAATCAATTCACAGTCTGTACGAATTGTAACCCATGGTGCTTTTAGGGAAAAAGTACGCAGTGAAAGACGAGACCAGCAACAGATAGCTTCTACAGACGTACAGAAAAGATTTGGACGTGAGCTGGGTGCTGACTTTATGCTATTTGGAACAATCAACGCAATTGTAGATAGTAAATCGGAAGGAAAACGACGCGTTATCTTTTATCAAGTCAATTTAGAACTTGCGGACCTGGCAACTAACGAAATTGTTTGGATAGGTGATAAAAAGATTAAAAAGTATGTAAAAAAATAGAAGCATATTTCTGTATAAGCTTGTGAAAAGGTACCGAGATATAACATGACCAAGGATGAAAAAGAAATACGCTCGGCTTCTTCTGACTTTATCTTTATGCCCCCTTGTAACGGCCTGTGGTACCTACTACACCCGACTTTCTAAATTCCATCAGCTTTTTTTAAACGAAAAAATAGTAGAAGCAGACCACCTACTAGCTAAGGATAAGCGAGCTGCGCGTGGTAGAAGCAGATTGTTATATTATCTCAATCGGGGTGTAACCCACCACCTCCTACAACAATACAAGGAGAGCAACGAGTTTTTTGAGCAGGCTTATCTTATTTACCAAGACTTCACATCTAAACCAGTAGACGAAGCACTTAGCTTTTTGATTAATCCTACCATCACAGAATATAGAGGTGAAGATCATGAGATTCTGCTTATTCACTATTACAAAGCACTCAACTATTTACAACTTCATGACCTATCAGCTTCCTTGGTAGAGTGTCGCAGACTGAACATCCAACTCAATCAGCTAAGCGATAAGTATAATTCGCCTAAGAAATATAGACGAGATGCCTTTATTCATGTGCTCATGGGATTAATCTACCAAGCTAACCATGAATATAACGATGCATTTATTGCTTATAGAAATGCGGTAGAAATCTATCAAGAAGACTACCAAAAATTATTTGGCCTGGAAGTACCTCTACAACTCAAAAAAGATCTTCTTTACACCGCTTATAAAACTGGATTTGACGATCAGGTAACCTACTATAAAAATCAATTTCAGCTAGCATATAATCCTGAGGAAGAAATAGAAAGTGGTGATGTCATCTGTCTATGGAATAATGGTCTTGGACCTATTAAAGATGAATGGGGGCTTAATTTTATATTAGTTAGAGGAGCAGGTGGAGTTATCAGTTTTGTTAATGAAGAATTAGGACTTGTCTTCCCTTTTCCAATAAGTAGTGATCGTGATGCCAACCAAGACCTGGCAGACTTACATCTTCTACGGGTAGCCTTTCCTAAGTATATAGAACGACCCTTATTGTACGAAAAGGCAACTATACAAGTTCACGGTGCTACTTATAATTTAGAGCGGGTAGAAGATATCAATGCAATTTCTTTCAAAGTATTAGAAGAGCGTATGATATGGGAATTTAGTAAATCGTTATTACGCGTAGCACTCAAAAAAATAGCTGAACACCAACTTAGAAAACAAAATGAAATATTGGGAACCATTTTAGGTGTAGTAAATTTTGCCACTGAAAGAGCAGATACCAGAAATTGGCAAACGATTCCACACAGTATCTATTATACCCGTATTAAGCTTCCTGAAGGGAATCATCAACTTAATTTTCAGGCATATTCTACAAAAAAGCCTTACGTCCATCAAACTCAAACATTGTCTTTTCAGATCGATACAAAACAAACTATATTCTACCCGATTCATACAATCGATTATTCAGTTGATATTTAAATACACCCCACAAGACCTTTTATCGCGCAAGTGTTTTGCACTTGTGCGATTGAAGGAACCCAATTCTTGGTTTGGGAAAAGTCTAAAGAATAATTTAGGTTAGAAAGACTTACACTGTAACAAGCAAAATTTTGTATATAAATTAATGGATCATGGACCATTCACAACATTTTAGTTACAAATACATATTCGGCTTAAAAGGTTACTTTATAGGCCTAATCCTAACACTTATATGGGTTAATACATTAGCCGATACTATTGAACAAAAGCAAATGAATATAGCCACTATGCAAGCACAAACATGGGAAGAAATACTAAGAAAATATGCTAGTAGTCAGTTAATACAAGAACAATATGATACCTTCAGTAACAACCAGTCCCCTACTATCGCAGCAGAAGTAATTAAAGTTATTCCTATTCAAGAGAACTACGAAAAGCTTGTTGATATTAGAGAACAAAAACATCCACGTATAAGCATGATGGATGATAATCCCAGTAAGAAACCATTTGAAAGTCCTGATTATAATGCTGGTTGCCCATCTTCAAGCAAGATGCGTATGCGTATTTTCAACTCCCTTAAGAAGATGCTAATACAACTAGATAAGTTAGCAAAAGATTTTGGATACAAGCCTGGACAAATTGAAATTAAAATTTTTGAAGGTGTACGTGATCTAAAAACTCAAACCATGATTTTTGAGAATAAGGCAAATCAAATTCGTAAGAATAATCCAACTTGGAATGAGGAACAGATAGAAAAAGAAACTGCAAAATGGGTTTCACCTGTTAAAAACAATATACCTGTTCATTCTACAGGAGCAGCTATTGATATACGCCTATGGGATAAGACCACCTCCTCTTTTTTAGATATGGGTCCTTTTGGAGTATTTACCCCTAATCCGATAGCTCCAACTTTCAGTGAAAATATAACCTACCAACAAAAATTAAATCGACTATTTTTATTGATAGCTGCTACCGAGTCTGGCTTGGTTAATTATAGTTATGAGTATTGGCATTTTTCTTGGGGTGACCGCTATGCAGCCTACTGGCTTGAAAAGGTTCCATCTCAACGAAAGGCCTTGTACGGACCTGCAGAAAATCTTTCGTACTAAGGATTTAAAAAATGCAACTTAAAAATTCAGCCTTAGATTTTCATGCACCGGCTTTTTATAGCATTCTACCACAACTCCAAAAGATTCTAAAAACTCTAGTCCCTCTTCTTTTGCTAAACCCTTATAAGCTGCATAGGAATCTACATAAATTACCTTTTTGATTCCTACTGTAAAAATAACCCGTGCACAAGGCAAACAGGGCGCTAACGTAATATAGAGCGTTGCACCAGCAACGGCAGCTTGGTTTTGCAACGCATACAAAATGGCATTTTGTTCGGCATGCAAGGCCAATGAGCACCCACCACTTAAACTTCTGGGACAACCTGCTTCAGGCCATTTTTCATCACAATTATACGTACCTGCAGGTGGTCCATTATAGCCAATAGAAATAATGCGGGTATCTTTGGTCAACACAGCTCCTACTTGCAATTTCACACAATGAGATCGCTTCGCTAATTTAAGAGCCAGTTCTATAAATATATCATCAAATGCAGGTCGGGTCATCTTGATTTTATTTCAGTAATCCCCTACGTTTTAAAATAGTTTCTACAAATTTTACTTCATTCTTACTATTAAAAATTTTATAAGGTAACTGTATTAAATGGCTTTTAGTTATAACCAACAAAAAATAATCTTTACCTTGACTAGCGCGCTTAACTTGCTCCCACAATATCGGCATACCTTGCTTGGTATTAATCTGCATCATGATCTGTTGGCTTGTAATCTCATACCCCAAGCGTTCAAAAATAAGCTGATTTTGCTCTAATTGAGTAACTCCATAGAATTGGATAAGCCAAAATAGAAAATATAAGATTAAGCCTACTGTTGCAATAATTACAAACCAGATGGTTTTTATAAAAAAGGTACCGGATAGTATCCCTATAGCAATTAAAAAGACCCACCATTGCTCACGTATAATATTTTTCATTCCCAACAGGATATAGACGCGATTAGGAAGTTTATATTTTTTAGTTCGTATAATCATACATTTAAATTTATAGTTAGCAAGCAGCTTTGCTAAATACTAACAGAATAACTCTAGGTTAAAATAAATCAGATTCAAAGCTAGTTTTTTTATCATAAAAAATAGAATTTTGACACAGATTTTTGCAGGCTAATGTAGAGTTAGATGATAATAAATTTAGTTTGTCAAAAGCTAGCTTAGCTCCATTGATTTCTGTTTATTTATATAAGTAACACATGAATTATTATTTTATTTAGCATCATGAAAAACTTACTGTATCCATTTCTTTTCCTTCTCTTAGCAAATAATGTTCAACCAACAGAGAAACCTTTTTATGACCAACTAACAGCAAACAGAAGTATTAATCCAGGAGAATATTTTACGTATAAAGTGCACTATGGTTTCGTAAGTGGCGGATTGGTTGTAATGACAATAGACCCAGAAATCCACCTAGTCAATGAACGACCTTGTTATAAGATTGATGTAACCGGGGAGTCTACAGGTCTTCTTTATCTTTTTCTAAAAATGAAAAATCATTTTGGTAGCTATCTAGATACAGAAACACTCATTCCACAATATTTTTACAGAAATATCCACGAGGGTACTTATAGGAAAAACGAAAAAGTAAACTTTGACCACAAAAAGAAAGTTGTAATCGTAGAGCAACTAGATGATACTGGTAGCCAAGTAATCTCTAAAGATGAATTTAGTATTTCAGACAATGTACAAGATATCGTAAGTATTTGGTATGTCTTGAGGAATTTAGATTTCAGTAAAGTGCGTGCTGGCGATATACTATGCACACCCGTTTTTTTTGATGACGTCTTGTATGAAAATTTTAAAACTAAATTTTTAAGAAGAGAGGTGATAAAGACTAAATTAGGACCTGTAAAAACCCTAGTATTAGCACCTTTAGTTCCCTTCAATTCAACAGGCAAGTCTATTTTCGCTGGTGAAAATTCTGTAGAATTATTTTTATCTGATGACGAAAATAAAATTCCGATCAAGATAAAGATTAAACTTTTAATCGGTGCAGTTGAAATTGATCTAATTAGTTGTAAAGGCCTCAAATATGCACTGGCCATCAAAAAGACAAAAAAGGTTAATTAGGGTTTGCTGATTTTGTGTAGTTAACTACACAAACAAGTAACGCAATAACATCCCCATGTCTTCTCCTGAAATAGATTTATACAAACCAAATATAGCATGAACAGGAAACTCTTGCTAATACAAGCTATGATTACTATATTATTATAATAATATCTAATAAAAAGCAAGGTAACTAGACAGATGTCCTTTTTAGAGAATCTCTATAAAAAGGCAAAATCGATATACTAAGAAATATATCGATTTTATGGCTGTTTAAAATACATTCGTGGAGAGATTTTCTGAATAGTTACGAAATTTTTTAGTTAAAGATTTCTATATCATAAAAAATTTAAACAAAGGAGATACCAAATGGGAACAAGAATAGATTTAGGTAGCAAAGCAAACCGATGGAAAGCGTTTACACCTAATACAAATGATTATGTTGTAATAGACAGTGTAGCCAACTGTATTGTTGTTGCTGTTGTATATAAAGACGAATATGATAACCTTAAGGGTATTATCGCACATCTTCAATCTCTTCGCTTTACACAACATAAAAAAGATAAAAGATCACAATCAAAGTTTGAAGCCACCATCTCAGCATTAGATGGGAACTCGAAGTTAAAAGAGTTCACAAATATCTATGCGGAACAGAATATTGTCTCGATTACTATATGTACAAACTATTGTTACGACATGCAGACTGTAGAAGAAATTAAAAATAACCTCAATCCCAAAAAAGTATTCCCAAATAGTCAGATCGAGATTTATGGAACTCCACAGGGTGGGTATGTTACTAGTAGAGAAGAAAAAATAACTCTTTACTATTATGCTCTATCGAATAAATTTAGCAAAGCACCAGGACAAGAAAATAAAACCAATAATGATCGTACTGACTCAAGTGATGTAGTAGCAACGGGTGGACTTACCCCCATTAATGAGAATAATCTTGATAAGAATAGTATTGTAAAAGTTAAAAAAGATTGGTGTAATTTATTTTAAACATTTTATTAAATTTCTTCCAACCCTCCTACAAATCTAACTGCAGACCTATTTAAATGAGGCTAAGTAATAAGTTTCAGAAGATCTCTACTACAGGAGTTTTGCATTTGAGAATTAAGTAGCGAGCATAATACTTTTTATTTCAAGGACAATGTTCTTCTTAATAACTTCCCAATCTTGTTGGTCCATAGTTATCCTTTTGTTTATACGTTGGGTATGTTTCTTGAACCAAGCCATAATAGAAATATAAATATGATTTCTCTGTAATCGGCCGTGACGAGCCTGGTATCGCTCAACTCTGCATGTTTGTTTTAATTCCGGATAAAAAACTTCTATTGATCAACGTGCGGCTATCATATCTTTTATTTCTTCTCGACTAGGACTTTCTTTACTAATCATTACATAATCAATGCGGCTATTTTTTGCCACAAACTTAAAAACATTAATCCAGCCATATCTACGTAAGTGAACTTGTCGTCCTTCTCCGGATATATCTATCTTTTTCAAGGATTTATGCCTATTTACTATCCGATTTTTTCGTAGGGTTATTACTCGCTCTCATCCATGATTTCGTATGGTTTTCAAGTTTTTTAAGCTTCAATACTAGCTATCCATCACTACTGCATCTGAGTTAAGCTCTCAGCTTTTTGCAAAGCTAAGCATATCACAAAAACGGGTATTCTTGATTTTTCCATTGGTGAGCTTATCATAAATCCAATAATTAGCCGATATAACTTCTTCTTCCTCAAGACCGTACCAAACCACGTTAACAAGTACTATACCAGATATAACCACTATGTTCGTTTCCTCAATACTGATATTGGACGAGATCTATCTGGCTACTGTATCGTTTATCTAAAACAGTGCCATCCACAATCAACAAGCATAGTTCTTATTTGTTTAATGGTTATATTTGTTATAATAATGATGAAAGATAAAAATAAACCAAACCAATTATGGGGCAAGGTTTACATGCATGCGCCACTACAACGCGGAAAACCCGTAGTAGAGAAATACAACTATCTAAAGAGAATATAGCAGCTCTTACTAGACGCTTTGCGCGGCATACAAGGAGCTTGCGCCAGGCTTGGATTTAGTTTATTGCGAAACAATATATAAAACTAGCACCCAACAACACTCAATCTATCTAGATCTATCTACCACTTATTAGATTTCTTATTAATATCTCTTCTACGTTCTGGCTTATTATCACTAAAACTTCCATTAAAAGAATTTCTGCTTTTAATATGCTGTTTAGCATTTTTAGAACTTTTTTGAAACTTGGTTGCTTGGTTGTTTTTTTGCGGAGATATGCCATATCCTTCTGAGCGTGATCGGAAAGAGATACCATTACCTTCCTGTAAACGTGATTGGGAACCTGCACCATAGCTTTCTGAGCGTGATCGGGAAGAGCCATTGCCTTCCTGTAAACGTGACTGGGAACCTGCGCCATATCTTTCTGAGCGTGATCGAGAAGAGATACCATTGCCTTCCTGTAAACGTGATTGGGAATCTGCACCATATCCTTCTGAGCGTGATCGAGAAGAGATACCATTGCCTTCCTGTAAACGTAACTGGGAACCTGCGCCATATCTTTCTGAGCGTGATCGGAAAGAGGTACCATTTTCTTCTTGTGAACGTGATTGAGAACGTGATTGAGAACGTGATTGAGAACGTGAACCATATCTTTCTGAGCGTGGTCGGGAAGAGATACCATCTCCTTCTTGTGAACGTGATTGGGAACGTGAACCATATCCTTCTGAGCGTGGTCGGGAATAGGTACTATTTCCTTCTTGTGAACGTGATCGGGAGCGTGATTGAGAAGATGGGCGTTGTCCTTGCGAGCGGGGTCTTGAATTAGAAGTTCGTGAACTGTGTTTACGAGGGGTCTCAGATTCAGACTTAGATTGGCTTGGATTAAGTAAAGCTTGGATTGCCTGCCATCTTCTGCGATCTTGAGAAGATATGAAGCTGAGTGCAAAGCCTGCTGCCCCTGCACGTGCCGTCCTACCTATACGATGAACATAGTCTTCTGGGGCATGAGGAATATCATAATTGATTACATGCTTAACATGAGGAACATCTAATCCACGCGCAGCAATATCTGTAGCCACCATAATTTGGTGACGTCCCTGACGAAAAGCACGCATGACACGTTCACGCTTATTTTGCCTTAAATTGCCATGAATAGCACAAGTATTATAATCTTCTTTGTTTAAGCGAGCAGACAAATGTTCGGCATCCGATTTGGTTTTAACAAATACAAGAATACTTCCTTCACGGCTATTTAGTTGCGTAAGCAGCTCCACATACTTATCTTTTTCATTGATTTCTAAAACTTCCTGAGTCAAATTTTGCGCTACAATTGCCATAGAATCAAACTCATTCATAAAGACCCGCTCAGCATGTTGCATATATTTTGCAGCTAACTTTTCAATTTTAGGCGGAAACGTAGCAGAAAACATTAACGTCTGTCGTTGAGTGGGCAACTGGCTAACAATTTGTTCTATTTGAATAGAAAAGCCCATATCGAACATCCGGTCCGTTTCATCTAACACCAAAAAGTTGATGGCTTCCGTTTTAAAACTTCCCCTTTCTAAATGATCGATGATACGGCCTGGCGTACCAATAATAATACGCACGTTGGACCTAAGCTGGGCTAATTGTTTGGTATAAGACTCACCGCCTATCAATAAGGCTGTTTTTATGAAAGGACTTTTGACAAGCAGTTGATTAATGCTGGTAATAACTTGCTGAGCTAGCTCTCTGGTAGGAGTTAAGATAAGCCCCATCCCTGTAGGGTTACTTAATAACTGATTGACTAAAGGAAGCGCAAAAGCCAAAGTTTTTCCTGTACCAGTTTGGGCTGAACCTAAAATATCTTTATGCTGCAATGCTAAAGGTATAGTTTTTGCCTGAATAGAAGTTGGTTGTGTAAAGCCTAGTTTGTCTAAAGCCTGGTTAAGTACGGGGGACAACCCCATCTCTTGAAAGTTATTCATATATTTTTATAATGATGTTAATCCGCTTAAATGCATGCCTGTAGATAAATTCCCTAGCATCTTTATTAAGAATTGGTGAAAGAAATGTATACTACTATAATTATTTTTTACTTCACTAAACTGCCTATATAACCCTTCTAACAAGCAGCAGATATCTTTATAAAACGCATGAAAACATACTAGATATCAACCGGATACCTGGGCCATGTGGCTGTTTAGCTACCTTCAATCATTCATCTCGTATAGATTAGATTTATATTGTGGAGGATTTTACAGAAAAGCATGAATAACAACTTATGTTACCTCTTGAAAGTAGAAGAACGGATATTTAATTATTTACTAAAGTAAAAACACATCACAACTAATTAGATGCCAAGTAAATACATTATTTTTTAAAATACTAATAAAAACACAACTATTAAATGGCTATACCACTATCTCTGTAAACAACTTTAGAATAAATACTGACATAGGTTCTTATGAAATCTAACATGATTTACTATTAGAGTTCTTGTATAACAAAGAATTGAGTTTGCTGGGCACGAAGGAAGTTGCGAGAAACCGGAGCTGTGGTGTCGGGAATTATTCCCGACACTCCAATGGACTGTCAGGAGGAA
>MKUM01000102.1 GCA_001897825.1 Candidatus Amoebophilus sp. 36-38 | reverse complement strand
TCCACGTATGGATAACTTTTGGCTATAACAATAATAATTTAAAATATTTATTAGCTATTAATTTTTATTACAAGTCTAACGGGAATTTGTGAGAAACCGGAGTTGGAGTGTCAGGGCCCCAGCCCTGACACTCACGTACTGACGAACTCAGAGGACTCAAGGCGACGGTTTCGGAAGAAGTCTAATATATGTTATCATTAAGATGATATTAATTCCAAATTCAAACTAACCTTTTAATAGATTAGCTAGTTCTTCAAGGGTTATGATGGTCCATATCTTTTTCCCATCCGGTGTATGATTGGGGTTGTTGCAACCAAATAGCTGATCTACCAAGCTGTCCATTTCTAAGTTCGTTAGCTTCTTTCCGTTTTGTATTGCAGCATGTTTAGCTAACGAACAGACTACATTTTCTTGTGTTGGCAGTGAGAGATGACTTTGATTCCATTTAATCTGTTCTAAGATATTTTCTAAAAGCTGCTTGGGGTTATGCTGGGCTGCTTCGGCTGGATATCCAACTAATATGATGCTATTTTTTCCAAAGTTCTCGATAGCAAATCCCAAGGCAGTTAAAGCTGATTCATACGAGTGGATAAGTGCAAAGTCTGCTGGGTTTAGTTCTATTTGATGAGGGAAAAGTAGTTGCTGCGAAATCCCTGTATTGTTTTTTATATTTTGTAAATATTTTTCATACAAAATACGTTCGTGAGCTGCATGTTGGTCAATTAATAATAGTCCAGACTTGACAGATGCTAAGATATAAGTCTTATGTAATTGCATCTTAACAATATTTTCTGATTTTTCCTGCTCTAGCACAGAAGGAGTTTGAATAGCTTCTTGGATAATGGTCGAAGGGGTTATAGAAGCAGTTATAAGGGGTGGTTTGTCTGCTAAATCGATCAACTGAGGATCTAGTTGGGTATATGTCGAATTACTTGGACTATGCTCATTAATCCGTTTAAATAATTCTTCCCATTCTTTTTGGTTAACACTAGGGGTATCGAATTTTTTAAGACTTGTATATGCTTTGTCAGTACTTGTTGTTGAATTTTTAGTTTTTGTGGCTTCTTGCAACCCCAGCGGATCAAAATTGATGTTTTGTTCAAAATCTAATACTGGAGAAATATGTTGAGCCAGCGCTTGCCTTACTGTAGCCTGTAGGATAGAATACACGGTTCGCTCATCGTCAAATTTAATTTCAGTTTTAGTAGGATGCACATTCACATCAATTCGCTCAGGAGCTATATCAATAAAGAGGACATAAAAGGGAAAACTATCCTTGGGAATTAATTCTTCAAATTCGGTTTTGATGGCATGATGCAAATAAGCATTTTTTATATAACGATTGTTGACAAAAAAGAATTGTTCTCCCCTTGTCTTTTTTGCATAAGAAGGATTGCCTATATAGCCATGTATTTGTACGATATCCGTGTTTTCTTGGCAAGGTATGAGTTGTTTTTTATAAGCCTCTCCAAATAGATGTACAATCCGATGGGCAAGCTTAGTGATAGGGAGGTGATAAGTTTCCTGATCATTCTGATATAAAGAAAAGGCAATATCAGGTCTAGCCAAAGCAATGTGTTGGAATTCTTCAATGATGTGTTTCGTTTCTATAGGTGCAGTTTTTAGAAAGTTTCTACGTGCTGGAACGTTGAAAAAAAGGTTTTTTACACTAATTGTAGTTCCCTGAGAGGTAGCGACCGGTTCTTGAAATTTTATTTTAGAACCTTCTATTACAAGCCGAGTCCCTAGTTCAGCTTCTTTAAGACGAGTTTCTATTTCAACTTGAGCTATAGCTGCAATAGAAGGGAGCGCTTCCCCTCTAAATCCCATTGTACGAATGTTAAATAAGTCATCGGCTTGGCTGATTTTAGAGGTGGCGTGTTTTTCAAGACTCATCCTAGCATCTACCTCTGACATGCCTGTGCCATCATCAATAACTTGTATCAGTGTTTTGCCCGCATCTTTAATAACTACTTTGATATGGGTACTGTGCGCATCTACCGCATTTTCTACCAATTCTTTAACAACAGAGGCGGGTCTTTGGATAACTTCACCTGCTGCGATTTGATTTGCTAAAGCATCTGGTAGTAAACGTATAATATTAGTCGGCATATATTAATAGATACATCTAAGAATTTTATAGTATCGAAATTTAATCTTTAATAGAGTTCTTTCCAAACTAAGAATTTGACTTCTTCATGTGCTGTCAGGAACCCTTCCTGGCAGTCCATTGGAGTGTCGGGAGTCGCTTCCGACACCACTAACCCCAAGTTTAAGATCTATCTACTCCATGATGAAATTCAGGTAAATGTAGGAGAGCTTGGTAGTGGTACAGCAATTGTTGATATTCTTGTGCTAGTTCTTGATATCCTGCTTGTAGGAGCGTTTTACCTATTTCATGTAAAGTAGCTAGCTGTTCATGCATTTCCCGGTCTACAAATCTTGAATTTTCTGATTTATATACCAATATTTCTTGAGCCCTTTTAGCTAGAGTATGAATCATATCTAGTGCTCTTTCGTTTTCCCCAACTTCAAAGAGTAAGTGTAACATATATACATTTGCTACATCATAAGGAACACTTTTATCTGGTATAAGCGCTAAACTATGTAATAAAACTTCTCTGGCTTGTTGATCTTTTCCTTCTCTCAAGAGCGCTTTAGCCAAGGTACAAAAAGTCATTCGATGGTTACGGATAAAGACTAGTCGATAGTTCTCATCATAATATATTCCTGGCTTATCCAGACCTCTCCAATAAAAATTCTCCATCATATTTTTATACATGATTGTAGTATTGACTAGTTCATGATCTGTATGGTTCTGGATGGGTAATAACCTAAAAGCGAGCCCTTCTAGCACTACATTGGAACTAAAGTCTAGATTCAGCCCATGTAAAGAACTATGATTAAAATAAATAGGTCTTTCCCAATTACTTGTAACAAGTAAATCTAAAATGAGTAAATCTTTTTTATCTAGTCCTCTTCCCTTTACACCCCACGTTATCTTTTCAGGAATTAAATGTTCATATGCTTGGGGTACAAGATGCTTAGCAATTATTTCCTTTTTAGAAATATTCAAAGCTATTTTTCTGCAAGGCAACGTGTTCGTGGCTTCACCCAGTGTATTACGCATTTGCAAAGCAGGATGTGATGCTCGAATAAGTTCTAAATATTGCGTAAGATCCAAAGGCTCTTGTACGCTTGGTTGAGGTATATAGGGCAAAATATCGTTTAATCCATACTGTTGATAAGCTTCTGCCGATATAGAAAGTGGAAGTGGTTTAGAAGCATTTACCTGACGAAGAAGCTGTTTCATATACCACCCTGCATTGGCATAGCTAAGTACGATTACCCGCACATCTGTTCTAAAACCTTCTACTTCTTGTACATACCATAATGGGAACGTATCATTATCTCCTGCTGTAAAGAGTATGGCATTAGGAGCACAAGAGTTTAATAAGTTTTTGGCACTATCTACGGAGAAGTAGCGTTGAGACCTATTGTGGGTATGCCAAGCTTGGGTAGCCATGACTACTGGAATAGATAAGCAAAAGAGCATGCCTGTTAGAATAGCTATTTTATTGTTTTTAAATAGCTTTTTTAAATATTCAATCACGGCTAATGCGCCTAAAGCAATCCAAATTGTAAATGTCAGAAAAGATCCTACATAAATGTAGTCTCTTTCACGAGGTTCAACAGGCGGAGGGTTTAAGAAAACTACTAATGCAACACCTAGCATCAGAAACAGCATACACACAGTCCAAAATGAGTGCTTATCATGCTTATATTGAAAAAACATACCTAAAAGTCCTAGCAACAGTGGGAGACAAAGATAATTGCTTCTTCCAGGGGTTTGTGCTAAGGTATCGGGTAGTTTTTTTAATGTATCCAACGGGGTAAGCCAGGAAGCACCCTGTACATCGCTTGCACGGCCTGCGAAATTCCATAAAAAATAGCGCAAATAAAAATAACCTATTTGGTGGATTATAAGAAAACGTAATTGATCACTAAAGCTAGGTTTTTGCCAAGGTTTTAAATGTAATATATTCCTGTATGCCATCACGTGCATCGGCGTTTGTTGACTCCAAGTTCTAGGTAACAACGTACAGCCTCCAACATCAAATATAGGTTCGTGTTTGTAACCAATAATCTCATATTTATTGCCTGTATTCCTATAGATGGGTTTACCTCTCTTTGCATTGATGATTTGAGCAGCAAAATGAGGGCCATATAGCAAAGGTCGGTGTCCGTATTGTTCTCTTTTGAGATAATTGATCAAGCTGATGATATCACTAGGATGGCCTTCATTAATGGGGGGATTGGCATGGGCTCGAATGGGTACTAAACCATAAGAAGTGTAACCTATTAAGATCAAGCTGATGCCAAGTAAAGTTATTTGTAAGTTGAATCGCTGCTTTTTTATAGAATAGATGATACCACCGGTTATACTAGCTATCAGTGTGAATCCCAAAATTACAATTCCACTCTTAAAAGGTAACCCTAATTGATTGACACAAAACAACTCTAATTGCATGGCCAAGCTAGGAATACCTAGTGTGATACCAGCATAAAGCATTATTAAGATTATTCCACCGATTACAAGAGTTATCAGGGTACCTCGAAAGCTAACTTGGGGAACCTGTGTAAAGTAGAAGATTAAGCATAAAGATGGAATTGCCAGGAGGCTAAACATACGCAATCCTAAACTTAGTCCAATTAAATAAGTAACCAGTAAAAGCCACCTATCATTTTGTTTATCAGATGCTGCCTCTGTGTTCGCAGAGCTGGCATGTTCCCAGTTTAACATAGCCCAGATAGTTAGGCACAGGAGAAGTGTAGAAAATGCATATGTTTCAGTTTCTGTAGCATTAGACCAAAAAGTATTGCAAAAAATTAGTGCCAATGCACCTACTATTCCAGCTCCCCATATAGATGCTGCTTGGTATATGTCTATATTTTTAGCTGTCTTGCCTATAGCTTTTCGGGCTAGTAAAGAGGTAATCCAAAATACGACCATTACAGTAGCAGCACTAGCTACTACGGAACTCATATTTACACAAAAAGCCACTTTGGTTGGATTATTCCCTGCTAAAAAAGAGAACATCTTACCTAATAAAAGGAATAGGGGAGCTCCTGGTGGATGAGTTACTTCTAACTTATAGGCCGCAAGGATATACTCAGAACAATCCCAGAAGCTAGCTGTAGGTTCTACAGTTAATGTGTAGACAGTCATGGCTACAAAGAAGAGGCCCCAACCAATCCATAGATTTATAATACGAAACTTTTCCATCATATGTTTGCTAAGTTAAAACAACGTTTTTATAAGGCAAACTTATATAGGCATATACAGCTTAATTAGATATATTTTATATAATAAATTCACTAGTTGTCCTATAACAGATTAAGCTGAAAATCTAACGAATTTGACCACATAAAAATTATATAATGTGAATGTTTATTAGTAAATTTAATAGAAGGCAGCCGGCTGTATGTTGTATAAAATAGTCTATATAATAAGCATATCTTATTGTTTCTAATTTAGAATCCTTGCCTGATTTATTTAAAGAGTAGAGATAGTCTGGAAAGATTCATGATATACAGCTTAATTATTGGATGCCGAATATCTAATAAGTCAATTTTGTTACTAATCGACGATTTAGTTGGATAGTAGCGTCAAAACATCCAATCTATGGAATCAATACAAATTTGCTTTAAATCTTACAACATGTGGGCTAGATTATTGATAGTTGCATTTTTAAGCTATCTATTATTAGGGTGTGGAAAAGATGCTCCCTCTAATCCCAAAGGGATCAAGGGACGAATAGTAGGAACAGGGAATGTTGGTAAGACTCAAGCAATTGTTTTGATACATGGCCTTGAAAATTATGGAGAACTAGAAGAAATGAGGACGAAGCTAGCTTCTGACTTTTCAAATGCTATCGTCGTGGACTTAAACAGGACCAATTCTAATACTAGTTCCATTAGCCAGCAGGCAGAAGATGCTTTTAAAGAGCTACAAAGATTAAATATAGTCGATAAAGAGATTATTTTAATAGGGGATAGCCAAGGAGGATTACTGGGCTGGGAATTATATGATAGCTATAAAGATCAACTAAAAGTAAAACTACTTATCACGAACCACACCCCATGGGAGGGTGCACCTCTAGCGAAGGCTACAGTAGAAATTATTGAACGAATAAAATCGGAGCTTCGCTTGTTTGGTAATGTGCTCGGCACAACTATGGAAAAGTTATTGTTTGGAAAGATGTTTGGCCAATCTGTAAGTATAGGGAGTGGAGTAACAGATCTTATACCCAATAGTTCTTATTTACAAAAAGTAAGATCGAATTTATTACATGCAGAGATACCTATAGTAGCCATAGGAGGTACTATAGATGCTATTTCTGGATTTGCAATTCTGGTTGATTTAAATCCTGAGGGGATAAAAGTACAAATGCGACTATATGGAGTAGATTTGAATACTGTCAACAATATAATAGAACCAATTTTTAGTGAAATTATTGGTCATCAAGAAAATGATGCCGTTATTCCGCTTGATAGTCAACTTGCTAAAAATATTCCAACAAATGATCAATTTAGACGTGAGACCATAAATGATTACCACCATTTTGCTTCCATTATGGAAGAACCTGCTTACCCGTTGATTGTAAAAACCATAAAAGATGTTTTTCAACCTGTTAAAACGAATTAGAACTTGTTTAAATAACTTTAAGAATAATGAATGAGAACAAAAAAGCTGCCAAATCAATTAAGATGATTATTGATAAAGCTGTTTAGTCTAAATTTTAAACCGTATCGAACTCGTGGTCAGTTTAAGTAAGACTTCTTAATATTTAAGTTATGAAATCAATAAAAAGATTAAAAAATTTGTCAAATATAAAATCTCCACTACTACTAACTTTATTTTCATTATCAACGTTGTTAGGAAGTTGTAAACCTACTAATGTAGCTCGCTTTCAAGAGATAGGAAAAAATAATTCAGCCAATAATTCGATTGGTTCATCTCGTTCTAAAAAAGTCATTGTATTATTTCATGGTCTAAATCGTACGGGGGCTTCTGAGATAGCAATAATTGGACAGTATCTGAGCCAAGATATTAAAGATTCAGAAATAATAATTTTAACTCGAAAAAACTCTTGTACGGTTCGTATGGAAGATCAAGTGACAGATACTTATGAACAACTAGAAAAAGTTCTAGCAGAAAAGGCATTACTTAATTCGCCAATTGTTTTGATTGGGGATAGTCAAGGAGGAGTTTTAGCTATAAAGCTATATGATACTTATAAGCAAAGTTTGAACATAGTAGGAATTATAACTAATCATGCCCCGTTGGAAGGTACCAGTGCGGTAAATATTCCAGAACAAGCTATTGATAAGTTAGATAATATACTACAAACCCTGTTGCCGTGGCTGAGTGAGTCTCTAAAGCTTAACATATCGAATATATCTTTCAAAAAGATTTTCTTTAAATATTTTTGTGGGCAAGGGTTAATAGAACTTAGTTTGGATAGTAGTTTTATAACAAATATTAAAGAAATACTAACTAACATCCAAATACCTGTACTAGCTCTTGGAGGTACTATTGAACCTTTGCCAGGGTTGATCAAGTTAATTAATTTCTTTAGTGGCCTAACTATATCCTCGGAATCTGTAGAAACATTTATTCAACTTCATGTACATAACCTTCCGATGAGTGCTATTATAATAACAGAATTTAATGAGGAATATGCTAAAATTGTTGGAGACAAAGAGAATGATTCTCTACTTCCCCTTTACAGTCAAATTGGCAAGAATATTCGAACAAACCCTACATTTTTTGAAACATTTGTTGTGCCTGGCTATCATCATTTTCATGGTGCACGGGAACAGCCAGAAGTTTATAATAAGATCACAGCATTTATAAATAAATGTTTTTCAGCTAAAAAGTAGCTATACTTGACTCTTTAATTTATTTTAAATCTTTTCCTACGTGTGTGCGTGGATAGGAAGGAGAGCATGGGTTTTAGGTTGAATGCAATTTGATAAAAGTTGTGTGGCTGTCTGATGTCAAAACACTTACAGAACAATGTTTATTAGACTTCTTTCGAAACCAAGAATTTTGTCTTCTGGGCAGGGAGAATTTGTGAGAACCCGGAGCTTGGTGTCGGGAATTATTCCCGACACTCCAATGGACTGTCAGGAGGAAACTCCTGACAGCACAATGGCACTCCTGTGTAGGGGGTGTTTAATATTTGAACATTCGAAAAATCCTACTTTAATAGCTACTATCCCTATCCTGGAATTGCTAAATCCTGAACATATTTTAGCAAAAAATATAGGGCCTGCTATGAAACAAGATCTTACAGAAGGTAGCCCTTTGTTAAACAACACTCAATCAACTTTAGCTAATATAGATATACCTGTACTAATTGTAGCAGGTAAAGTAGATATGAAATTAGGGATAGTAGCCCTGGTCAACTTTATTTTTAAGAGGCATGAAGTGCTTAAAAACATTCCCTCTCAGCTTGCATCCGTTTTGGGCGACTTTTCTTCATCTGATTTGGCAAATCTTGAATCAACCTTTAGTACCGCTATTGGAGACAAAGACAATGATTGCCTTCTTCCTTACTATAGCCAAATAGGTGAACATATTCCAAAAAGCTCAAAGGTGATATCGAAAAATTATATTGATTATCCCCATTTTTATGGTATAAGCAAAGATCCAAGGGTTTACATTGACATATTGGAGTTTATTAAGAGCAGGCTGGATAGTAAAAAGTAGTTATCTCACAACTATTCATAGTGTTACCAGGAAATCTTCTAGATGAAAAGGAAGTGCAAGAATCTAAATCCTAACCCTACCTGGAAGCGAATAAACATGTTCCTCTGTTTGCATGCTATATTAAAATAGTTTGTAATTTTGTCTCCGTTGGTTCTAACAATAACCAACTTATAAATTTTAGGAATCAGACAAGATTCATGATAAATACTTTAATGTAGCTAGCTTATGATCTCACCAAGAAGCCTGAGCAAATTATTCAATGTTCAATTTTCTATAATATTAACTTTATTTTTAGCTTTCAGTGTAGTTGGATGTGGAGGATGTGATTCGCCAACTCCAAAAGGGAAAAAGACTACAGATAACCCCAAGGATACTCCCAAGAATTTTAAAAAAGTTGTCGCTTTATTACATGGTTTAGGTGCGCCTGGAGATTTAGTGGGTGAGGAAGCTAAACTCAAAAAGGATTTACCTGGGTATGAAATAATAAGGTTAGTCCGACAGAATTCTACCCAAGTTTCTACTACTCAGCAAGCAGACGAAATGTATCATCAATTAAAAGATCAAATTAAGCAAAAAGGCTTAACAGATCCTGCAATTTGCTTGATGGGAGATAGTCATGGTGGATTAGTAGCTTTGGAATTGTATCGTAAATATAAAGACCAGTTAAATATAGTAGGCATCATCACTAATCATTCTCCGCTGGAAGGTTCGCCTGGAGTAGATGCCTCTCCTGATGCTATTGAGAATTTTAAACAAGCATTTTCTAATATACTTGTGGGCTCAGGGAATCCTACTTTAGTATTTGCTGCTTCCTTTCTACAAGCTCTGGATTTAAAAAATATTTTAACAAAAAATATACAGTCTGTTGTAAGACAAGACCTTACACCAGGTAGCCCTTTGCTTGCAAATATCAAATCAACTTTATCGTCCATACAAATACCGGTGTTGATTTTAGCAGGTAACGTAGATATAAAAGTAGGCATACTTACATTGCTTAGTATGGCTTCAGTAAGTCAGCCGTTGCTTGAGAATATCATCAAGCCGTTAGAAAAAACCTTGGATAAACTTCCTTTAGATGATCCAATGTTAAAACAACTTGAAGAAACCTTTGGAAAAGTTATTGGTAATAAAGAGAATGATTGCTTTTTACCATATTGTAGTCAGACAGCTAAAAATATACCAGCAAGTCCAACAGTGAAAGGATTGTGGAGTAAAGACTATCACCATTTTTATAGTATAGCAGGTCACCAAAAAATGTACCCTAAAATACTAGAGTTTATTAACCAGGCTTTTGAAACTAAGAAGTAGCTTTCTTTTAAGCCCTTTATAAGGATCATATCCATTTAATTTTTTTGTGTAATATCCAGTACCATTATAAGGTCGTTTTCCCGGATTCTGGTTGCACGCTTCAGAACAGGCACCGCCTAGCTTTTCAGCACAATCCGTGCATAGGGGTACATGTACATTACATAATGGGTTGGCACAGTTGACCATCCGATCGCAGTTGGTTTGACATACATAACATTGCCCAACGATGGTTGATTCTTTTTGATTAATATCTTTTACCAGCCTATTGTCAAATACATAACATTTACCCTCAAATGCTTCTCCTTCTGTTTCATTTCCATATCGGATAATTCCACCATGTAGCTGATAAACATTCTTAAAACCTTGTTCTAATAAGTACGCACTAGCTTTTTCACATTTGATACCACCGGTGCAGTAGGTAACTATCTTTTTGTCTTTATAGGAAATTAACTTGGGAATTTGAGATTTAAATTCCCTAAAATGGTTGATGTCTAGTGTTACCGCATTTTTAAATTTACCAACGTGGTGTTCATAATTAGAACGTACATCTAAGAGTATTACATCTTCATCATCCTTTATTTGTTCTAGTTGGTGTGGAGTAAGATACTCGCCCGTTTTCTGCCTAGGATGGATGTGATGCAAGTCAGCATGTACAATTTCTGGTTTAACGCGTACATGTAATTTTTGGAAGGCATGCTGTGTGTGCTCATCTATTTTAAATTGAGTGTCTGCAAACCTAGGATCTGCCTGAAGGTGCTGCATGTAGGTTTTACAAGCGCTTTCTAACCCGGATACGGTGCCGTTAATACCTTCCCGTGCTATGATGATTCTACCTAAAAGCCCTAAATCGGCACAATATCGGTGATGATCTTCTCGAAATGCCTCTGGATCTTCAATCGTGGTGTAACAATAATATAGTAATATACGATAAGGTTTTTCCATAGTTATGGGTTGTATCTAGTTAGCTTATTTTAACAGGTTTAGCTGGATTACCTAATATTACTTCTTTTTCTTTGACAGATTCTAATACGACAGATCCAGCTCCTATTCTGGCACCTTTGCCAATATGTATGCCTGCGATAATGGTGCTACCTGGACCAATAAAAACATGTTCTTCTACAATAGTTTGTTCTCCAATAACGCTACCTGATCCTATTTGTACAAAATCTTGGATAGTTACTCCATATTCAATCACTACCTGTTTGTGCAAGTGGCAATGATTACCTAGAGAACTATTGGGGCTCATGCTGACGCCTGCGTCTAGTAAATTCCCTAACCCTAGTTTAGTAGTGATGGCCATTTGTGCAAATGGGTGAACTAAATTCATAAAACTAGCCTCATGGTGGTTGATTAACTGTTTGATATACTGTTGCCGAGCTTTCGTTTGCTCAATGGCTACAAAGACATGGCCGTTTTTTCCTATTGTTTGTAAATAATGCAGCTCATCCTCTATGTTACCTAAAATGGGTATATGGTTAATCTCATTCACCATAGACAATTTATTTTCAGCTAAAAATCCATAAATAAGTATATCATTCCGCTGGAGAATTTCTAAGGCTAGTTGGGCTAAGCTACCTGTGCCTACTATGATTACTGGACTTTTCATAAGTACACTAACTATGTTAGTTAAGAATAGAAAATTTAGAAAAACAAACTACAAATTAAGCTAAAAGCCATTAAAATATAAAGTTGTTATATAAGAATATATACTTAATAACATTGATATTGGAAGCTAAAATATTTTTAGACGCTAGCTAGTTCTTGCTCCATGGTTGTGGCTGTGTTTCTTGGATATATGGCGCTTATAGGCTAAATTATATCTGAACACTGTCCTAATTTTTCAAATTTCTTTGAAGACCTTTATTCGTTATTTAAAAAAAGTACTATGAAGCGTAAATCTACACCAGCTAAACGATTAGCTGGCCATATCTCTATTATAGGGATGATTTTAGTTTTAGTTATAAGTTTACTTTTAGAAAATTGCCTTGAAACATGTAAATCGGGTATTCCTGGTCCAAAACCTCTAAAAGATGCTGAAGCTAAATCAGCTTTACAGCTTCCCTCTAAAACACGAGAAGATTCAGAAGATACATATTCATCTCGCGATTATGAGTTTAGCATGCTGCCTGATTCTAAAGATTCTGTTGCTAAGATGCAAGAGAAGCAAGTACAGGAGCAACTAGTGCCTTCTAGTCAGAAACCAATCCACTCGGACAGAACCTTACCTAGTGGTTTGTCCACTCCTATAGTTGAGAGTAGTGTAAGTAATGAGCAAACCGCGGTAAATCCTTCTGCTGACAATCAACGTTATATTCAGACAGAACGTTCTTTGGCGCAAAGTAAGGCATTACAGCTTGCAGAGCAGAGAGCTCAAACACAAAGAGAAACGAAAGAGTCAGGTATCTCAGTGGAAAGTTCTATAGAGAAGAATAAAGTTTCAAAAACTAATGAACAGGTAGGTGAGAAGGAAAGTATGCCTAAGGAAGAATTTCTACAGGAAAAAGAAAGGAAGTTGTTAGATAGAGTTTTTAGAACGAGAGAAAACTACCTAGTTAAGTTTTATAAAGAAGGGACGGTATGGAAGGCTAATGTAGTAGAAGGAGCCGACGATCGTAAAAACAGAAAAGAATTTGATTTGCCAGCTTATTTAGGAGAAGATGAAGATCTAGAACGATTGCTTAATGCGAGGTTGCTCCAACAGATTGAAACCGACGACCCTATCCAACAGTTTCAAACCAACCTGATACAAGTTGTTTTGCCTAGTAAAGAACAAAGCGGATATGTGTATGTGGGTGGAATGGCAGGTGGTAGTAGTAGCAAAAAACGTGTTGCACAACAACTTCAGCAAGTAGGATCTGAAAAGGAAGGAAAAATGGAAAAGGAGAAAAAGAAGAAAAGTAAAACTGATAAGAATAAAGAGAAAGCAAGTAAACCCAAAGCGACACCAAGTCAAATTGGCAAGAAGAAGAAACAAAAATCCTTATCAGGAGGAGGATTAACGAAAAGGAAACGGATTGAGGAAGGAAAGCAAGTTGATAAGGGAGAAAAGAAAAAAGAGAAAACAAGAGAAAAAGCTAAGAAAAGTGAAAAAGAAGAAAAAAAGGATTATAAAAATGATAGTAGTGGAGGAAGTATTAATACAACAAGAGGAACAAAGCGTAAACGGAAAACCATACCAACATCGAGTGATGAAGGAAGTGAGAAGCAAGAAAAAGAAAGCCAAAGTTCGAAGCAGAAAGATAAGAAAGGTGATGAGAAAGATGAAGAGGATAGTGACTATATACTTGGGAAAGCAGCTGGCGAAAAATTAGGCATTTCATCAGTTGCATTAACGCGTGCTGAGTCGGGGAAGTTAGAAGTTATTACTGATAGTCTGCAGAAAGAGCGCTTGAAAAAAGAGCAAGAAGAACGATTAAAAAATGAACAAGAAGAAAGGCGGAAAATTTTAAAGGAGTATAAAAATCAAAGTAAATTATTGACGTTAAAACGAAAAGCAGAAGCAAATGATAAAAAAGAAGAAGAGAAAGAAGAAGTAATAGAAGCTCAGTATATATATGCCCAATATTTATTAGCAAAAATTGAGGTAATATTAGAACAAAAATTAGAAAAAATAATAGAGGGGACTTCGAAGCAAGGGTTAGATAACGACTTCTTAGAAGACTTAAAATCGGAAAAAAATTTAATAAAACAATCTTCAGAAGAAGCTAAAGGGTTGTTAGAAGAAGCTATTGGTTGGTATTTGAAAGCTGCTTTTGGAGGATATGAACAAGCACAAGTAATTCTCAGAAATTTAAGGGATAGAGGGCTTTATAGCAATCAAGATCAAGGGGCAATGAAATGGTATAAATCAGCAATTAATAAGGCTGCTAAGCTAGATCGTAAGCCGACTTTTGGATTTGGAAAATTTGTGGATCGAGCGGATAGAAATTCTAAAAAGTATCAAGAAAAGTATCAGAAAAAAGTTGGTAATACAATCCCAGCCACATCTAATGAAACAAAAGTTGAGCTAAAAGATAAAGACAAAAAGAAGTCTAAAAATAACAAAAAAACACGTACCCGACGCCCCCCCATGAGGATATCTGACTTGATTGTTATGGAACTCAATGATAAAGTACCTGCTCATATTGAGTGGGGAGGCGATTATAGCGAACCAGAAGAAGCTAATGCAGGAGATATTTTTGGTCCTTTGTTTAGACTTCCGGATACAAAGGATTATGAAGATATTATCATGGCTATTGACCCTTCTGGAGGAGGGGGAGATGAGACCGCGTATTGCATAGCTAAGCGTTCTGGGGACTATTACTTTATTATAGCAGTGGGCGGATTTGCTGGACTTTATGATAAAACACTTACTACTAATGATACAAGAGGTAATAGCAATGAAGTGTTAGAAAAACTAGTGTCAATTGCTGGACGGAATAAGATTAACGTTCTAGTTTTTGAGAATAATAATGATAAATCTTTTGGAAAACCATTAAAAAGAGAATTGAGACAACAAGGAAAATTAGGGTTAAAAATTATTTCACAGCTACAAAGTAAGAACAAAGAAAAAAGGATTATAGATACGCTTCAGCCTTTGCTGAGCGAACATCGACTTATTATTAGCAGGGAGGCTCTTAAAGAAGATTTCAACCCTGAATTAATAAAAGATTTGAATTTTAAGTTTTTTTATCAATTAATGGCAGTAGTGGAAGATAATGTATCTGCTAAAAAATATCTTGATGGAGGAAAACCTGGACATGATGATCGGGTAGATGCTGCGGCTGATGCGATACGTTATTTAAAGGAGAGAAAAGAAAGATTAGATGAAGCTAGGAAGGCATTAAAAGAGCTTAAAAAAAGCATTCAAACAGACGAAGTAAATAAAAGAGAAGCATATAAAATAGGTGATTGGTTTAAAAATGGTAAAGGAATACCTATAGATTATGAGAAAGCAGCTAAATGGTATGCAATAGCTGCTGAAGCAGGTAGTTTAGAGGCAAAGTATAATTTAGCTTGGATGTATCAAAAGAGTTTTATAAGAAAAGAAGAAGACGGGCTCAAGGTAGCAATTGGGTTATATCAGGAAGCAGCTAAAGAAGATTATCCAGGTGCATTGTATGAATTGGGAAAATTACATCAAAAAGGCGAAGGAGTAGAAAAAAATGAAAAAGTAGCAGTTCAATACTTTGAAAAAGCAGCAAAATTAGGTAATGCAGGAGCCCAGTTTGAAATGGGCAGAATACGCGAAAATGAGGGAAAAGATGAAGAAGCTCGCTTATTGTATCAAGAAGCCGCTTCTCAAAATTGTCCAGATGCATTTTTTACATTAGGTCGGATATATCAAAATGAATTCCTAAAAAAACATGAAGAAAAAGAAAAGGAAAAAGAAAAGGGGAAAAGCGAAAATGTTCCACAAAACAGAGAGACTCAAGATGAACTTCAGATAATTAACTATTTCATGAAGGCAGCACGTCTAGGACATGTAGAAGCAGCGCGTGAGATAGGCCAAATATACAAAGATGACCTGTTTAAAATACAAAAGAATTTTGCAAAGGCAATGAAATGGTATGGCAAAGCTGCTAGGCAGGGGGATGTAATAGCTCAATATAATTTAGGTAAAATATACGAAAATGGTTGGGGAATAAATACACCAAATGTAGATAAAGCCTTTGAATTGTATCAAGTAGCAGCTGAGCAAGGATATACAGAAGCACAATTTGAAGTGGGTAAGATGTACGAGAATGGTATAGGAACAGAAGTAGATTATGATGAGGCTCGTAGATGGTATAGGGAAGCTAGCCAAAAAGGCCATGCGGAAGCCTCCTTTAAAATGGGTGAGATGTATCGAAAGGGGCAAGGGGCTCCGAAAAATGAGAAAGAGGCAGTTGGATTTTATAAAAAGGCAGCTGAACAGGGGTATGAACTTGCAAATAATAAATTAGGTTGGATGTATCAGTATGGGGTTGGAGTAGAGCAGAATGAGAAGCAAGCATTAGAGTATTATGCTCAAGGAGCTGGAATATGAATAAATAGGCAAAAACTAGATTAAGGAAGTTAGTTAGATAGTTGTTAGTTTGTTTTAAAACAGTAGACTACAAGAGAGATATTTATCTGTTTCTATAGCAACAGTTACATTTCACAAACTATTCTTCTTCTTAAATGCTTGCGTAAATGCTAGTTATAAGCTAGTATAAGTCAACGCTACTATTAACGGGCATAATTATGAAGAAGCAATATAAGTATTTGATACGACAAATAAGGATCTGTAGTTTGGTTATGGGCTTGCTTTTACAAGGCTGTAATAAGCGTTATAAGCCTCCTGGTCTGGTGGTAGACAAGCAAATAGATAATATTCAACTAGCAAGGACTATTCAAGCCTCAAGTAAAAAAGTAAGAAATAGGAAATTAGATTCTGAAGGACCTTTATATCAGAAGAAGAAACAATTGCAAGTAATAAAAATAGAAAATCCTCCGCTGGAGGATTTTTCTAGAAATCAGCAGACAGAGTATATATATGCAAGTACAGGTAAAAGAAGATTTGAAGGGGTGGTAGATCATGATCAAAAGGAAATAAAGAGAAAAAAAGAAGGGGTGAAAAGAAGGGGCCAGGTTACGAAGCGGAAAAGAGCCAAAGTTCAAGAAAATAAAAAAGAAATAGGGGGCCAGGAAACTGAAAAAAAATCTAGATTAGAAAATCCAGGTAAGACTAAAAAAAAGAATAAATCCAAGAAGGAAATTAGAAAAGAAAGAAAGGTTTCAATACCAAACAGCCCAGGGACTCGTAAGAAGCGAGTTAAAAAAAAGAGGGAAAGTGTAAAGGATGAAAAGAATGATACGATTATAGAGTTAAGCCTAGTAAATTTTCCTCCAGAGGTATTAGAAACAATATTGGTTTCTTTCTCATACGAAAAAATAATGATAGCTAGGCAGATAAGTCGTCTTTTTTATGCCCTTATCACTGGCTATAATCAAGTAGGCGTAGTTGGTGTAGAAAATAAGCCCGATCGATCTGTTACTCAATCTGCCTGGTCGTACAGGCATGCTATAGATTTTCGTAAATTAACTGAGAAGCAGCTTGCAAGCATGCCCAGTTTTGTTTTTTATCAATTAATGAGGGAAGTAAGCCATTTACCCCAAGCCTATTGGCCTTATATAGCAGATACTCAAATTCATACAGTAGATTTTTGGGAAGGTAACCTAGGACCTGTAGAGGTAGAGATGTTAGGGAAGTATTTGCAAAAAAGTAAGGTTTGTAAAGCTTATTTGTGGCATAATCATGTAAGAACTATGGGAGCACAAGCTTTTTTAGAAAACTCGAAATCCAGTAATATAAAAGAGGTTGATTTAAGTGATAATCAAATAGAAGATAAAGAATTGGGGGAGCTTGCTAAGTTTATTAGTATGCCAGAGATTAATTTAAGTGATAATAAAATAACTGCTAAAGGGATCGTGAAATTTGCTAGAAATTTACCAAAATCTGTGCCGCAGAAGCTTGATTTAACAGGGAATGAAATAAGAGATGAGGGGATGGTAGATATGATAGAAAACTTACGGGATAAAACAGTGAAAAAACTTTATTTAGCCTGTAATAAAATAACAGATGAAGGAGCGATGAAAGCTGCGAAGAAAATTAAAGAAACTAATTTAGAAGAACTTTGTTTAGCCACAAATCAATTAACAAATAAAGGAGCGGTAAAAATTGTGAAAGGTTGCCAAGGTGAAGGTGCTAAGATGAAGAAATTGGATTTAAGCTTTAATAGACGGATAACCAATGAAGGGGTAGTAAAGATTGCTGAACATGTAGAAAGAACAGTCTTAGAAGAAATTGATTTAAGACAATATAAACCAATAAGTGCAGAGACTCAGGAATTATTAAAGGCAAAGTGTCCTCATATTAAGTGGATATTTACTTGATACCTCTATATGGTTACTATCAATCACTATCCTAGTTTAATACGACAAATAAGGATCTATAGTTTGGTTCTAAGCTTGCTTTTACAAAGCTGTAATGAACTTTCTAACGCTGCTCCTATCACTGTAGCGAACAGGCAAGTAGGTAATACTCGTCTAACAGGTAAGCAAACTCCGAGTAAAAAGGTAAGAACTAAAAAATTAAGCTATATAGTAGGTTCTTCTCAAAAAAGAGGCCAGTTGCAAGCAGTAGAAAAAGAGAGTTCGCTAGATTTACTTACAAGTCAACAATCAGGATATGAAGATATAGAAACAGGGGGAGTAAAAAGATTAAGGGCTGCTAGTCAAGATGGAGATAAAATAAAAGTGAAGAAACGGAGTAAAAAACAAAAAGGGGGGAATAGGCATCGGGTTATGAAACGGAAATGGAAAAGAAAAGAAGATCAGGAAAATGAAGAAAGGGTTCTGCAAGATAAAAAGCGTCATCGTGTAGAAATTACAGGTAAGAGAAATAAACGAACTAAGACACAGAGAAAAAATAGACCTAAAATAGGAATTTGGATAGAGAAAGAGGAAAAACTTCTAAAATCAGATAGTCCAGGTACTCCTAAGAAACAAGTTAAAACAAAAAGAAAAAACGGTCTTAAAACAGAAAATGAGATTGAGAAAAGGAAAATGCCTCTAGAGTGTCCAGGTACTCCTAAAAAGCAAGTTAAAAAGAAGCGAAGAAATATCAGTGAAAAGGAAACTGCTGGGCCTAGTATATTAAATCTTCCTGTAGAAATATTAGAAGAAATAATGTCTTATTTATCATTTAAAGAAGCAATGCTAATTAGAGAGCTAAATCATTATTTTTATGAATTTATTACTGGCTATAATCAAGTAGGAGTAGCGGGAGTTAGTTTAGAAAGTAAACCCGATCGACCTATTACTCAAGCTGGCTGGTCACTCGAGCATTCTAAAGATTTCCATCGATTAACTGAGAAACTTGCGAATATGCCTAGTTTTGTTTTTTATCAATTAATGAGGGAAGTAGATAATTTGCCACAAGCCTATTGGCCTTATTTAAAAGATACACAAATACATATAGTTCATTTAGGATGGAATAAAATGGGTCCTACAGAAGCAGAAATATTTGGTAGATGTATGAGATGTATGAAAAGAAGTAGGGTTATTAAAGCATATTTATGGCGTAATCAACTAGGAACTGCAGGAGCAAAAGCTTTTTTGGAAAATGCAGAATGTACTGGTGCCGAAGAAATTTATTTAAGTAATAATAACATAACAGATCAAGGATTAGGCGAACTTGCTAGATATGTTAAGGTGCTAATGATTGATTTGCATAATAATAACATAACAGATCAAGGATTAGAGGAATTTATTAGAAATTTGCCAGAATCACCCATTCAAGAGCTCAATTTTGGAGGAAATAAAATAAGAGATAAAGGAGTAATAGAAGCAGTGAAAAACTTACAAGGTATGCAGGTAAAAATACTTTCTTTAGAGGGTAATAAAATAACAGATGAAGGGGCACTGGGAATTGCTAAGAATATACCTGGAACTAAATTGAAGGATCTTTATTTAGGATATAATAAAATAGCAAATGAAGGAGCTGTGGAAATTGTGAAATACTGCCGAGGTGCTAAGATGAAGAAACTTAATCTAAGTTTTAATAAAGGGATAACAGATGAAGGAGTGATGAAAGCTGCGAAGAAAATTAAAGAAACTTCTTTAGAAGAACTCTGTTTAGCCGGAAATCAAATAACAAATAAAGGAGCGGTAAAAATTGTGAAAGGTTGCCAAGGTGAAAGTGCTAAGATGAAAAAATTAGATTTGAGCTTTAATAGAGGAATAACCGATGAAGGAATCATAAGAATTGCAGAACATATAGAAGGAACAGAGTTAGAAGAGATTGATTTAAGACAATATAATTTAAGACAATATAAACAAATAGGAAAAAATACGCAGGAGTTGGTAAAAAAGAAATGCCCTCATATTAAGTGGATATTTACTTGATACCTCTACATGGTTACTATCAATCACCATCCTAGTTTAATACGACAAATAAGGATCTGTAGTTTTGTTCTAAGCTTGTTTTTACAAAGCTGTAATAAACTTTCTAACTCTCCTATTACTGTAGTGAACAAGCAAGCAGGTAATACCCGACTAGCAGGTAAGCAAACTCCGAGTAAAAAGGTAAGAACTAAAAAATTAAGCCATCTAGTGGGTTCTTCTCAAAAAAGAGGCGAGTTGCAAGCAGTAGGAAAAGGAAGTTCTCTAGATTTACTTACAGGTCAACAATCAGGATACGGAGATATAGGTACAGGGGGGCTAAAAAGGTTAAGAGATGCTAGTCAAGATGGAGATAAAAAAAAAGTGAAGAAGCGGAGTAAAAAACAAAAGGGGGGAGTTGGCATCGGGTTATGAAGCGGAAAAGAAAAGAAACTCAGGAAAATGAAAAAGGGGTTCTAGAAGATAAAAAGCGCCATCGTGTAGAAATTACAAGTAAGAGAAATAAACGAATTAAGAAGCAGAGAAAAAGTAGACTTAAAATAGGAATTGAGATTGAGAAAGAAGAAAAACCCCTAGAATCAGATAGTCCAGGTACTCCTAAGAAGCAAGTTAAAACAAAAAGAAAAAACGGCCCTAAAACAGGAAATGAGATTGGGAAAAGGAAAATGTCGCTAGAGTTATTAGAAGAAATAATGTCCTATTTATCGTTTAAAGAAGCAATGATAATTAGAGAGCTAAATCATTATTTTTATGAATTTATTACTGGCTATAATCAAGTAGGAGTAGTGGGAGTTAGCTTAGAAAGTAAGCCTGATCGACCTATTGCTAAGGCGCCCTGGACAATAAAATACGCTGTAGATTTCGCCAAATTAGCCGATAAAGTTGTAAAAATGCCCAGTTTTATTTTTTATCAGTTGATTGGAATAGTAAAAAAATTACCCCCAACTTATTGGCCTGATATAGCAGGTACTCAGTTTCATACAATTAATTTTTGGGAAGGTAAAATGAAACCTGGGGAGATAGAAATGCTAGGTATGTGTTTGCAAGGCAGTAAGGTCAATAAAGTTTATTTATGGCATAGTCAAATGGAAGATATAGGAGCTGAAGCTTTCGGTAAGGCTGTAGCAAAAAATGTTGATATCCAAGAAGTTAACTTCAGTACCAATAACCTAACGGCTGTGGGAGCGGAAAGGTTTACTGAACATGTACCAAGAACCATACGTAGAATTAATTTATGGAATAATAAAATATAAGATAGAGGAGCCATATCTGTTGCGAAAAATGTACGAGATAAAAATGTAGAAGGAATTAATTTAGGAAAGAATGAAATAGGTAATCAAGGGGTAATAGGCACACTAGAAAACATAGTGTTTAGTTCGGTAAAGAGAATGTGTTTAGGGAATAATAGAATAACAGATGAAGGAGCAATGGAAGCTGCGAAACATATATGTGGAACTAATCTAAAAGAACTTTATTTAGGATATAATCAATTAACAAATAGAGGTGCAATAGCCATTGTGGAAGGTTGCTTAGGTAGTAAGATGAAGAAATTGGATTTGAGCTTTAATAGAGGGATAACCGATGAAGGTGTACTGGGAATTGCTGAAAATTTAGAAGGTAATGAGCTGGAAGAAATTGATTTAAAACAATATAAACCAATAGGAAAAGAGACTCAGGAGTTGGTAAAAAAGAAATGCCCTCATATTAAGTGGATATTCGCAAAGGAGGAGGTTTAGAGATCTATTTGTTTACATATTGCTTAGATATAGACCACTATTCAAGTTAATTTGAATTTTTTATCTGTCCTTTAGTTGAGCCGAGTGGCAAATAATCTTCTTTCTAAAACTCCAGATAAATTAGCGAATACTAACGACCCTCCAATCATAACAAAAATTACTTGGTACTATCAAGTAATAAATAAGTATTACTCCGTGTAGCAGAGCGGTTGATAGGGATAATTGCCTTCTTATGCTCTTCTAAATATTTCTTTTTGCATATATGGCCGTTATAAATTAACTTGCGGCCAGTTAACCATTCTGATTTTCAAATACCTTTCAGATTTTATCCCATTCTATTTTAACTATGAAACGTAATCATAATTCGACTAAACGCTTGGTTAGTCATGTCTCCTTTAGAGGAATGTCTTTAATTTTAGCTTTGAGTTTACTGCTAGAAAGCTGTCTTGAAACAGGTAATTCTCTTGTTCCTGAGTCAGGAATTCCAAAAGATGCTAAGGCTAAATCATCCGTGCAACTTCGCTCTACATTTTCAGAAGGTCCAATGTCTCAAAATCAAAGAAGATCTAGAGAGCAAATCCTACAAGAGAAAGAAGATCAGCTACTAAGTAAAATTTTTAAGACTAGCCAGGGATACACAATTAAATTTTACAAAGATGGAGAGGAATGGAGAGCCAGTGTAGTAGATGAGGTAGGTGTTTTTAGCGGAGAGTTTGATTTACCTGCCTATTTAGGCGAAGATGAAGATTTAGCTGAAAACATAGAACGATTACTTTTTAATGTAGATAAGTTTGGCCAAGTTAAGACAAGACTTATCCAAGTTGTTTTGTCTAGTAAAGAACGGGAAGGATATGTGTGTATAGAAGGAGGGTGGGGTGGAATGAAGAAGCAAGGAAGTGATAAAAAGAAAAAAGAGGAAGAAGGGGGCGAAAAAGAAAAAGGAGAAAGCTCTAAAGTGCTACAGCAAGCTACTCCTAAAAAGAAAAAACGGAAAAGAAGAAAAAGTAGCTTGGCTTCAGGTGTCTCAATTACTCCTCCAATGACTCTTCCTTCTACTCCTATTCAGTCCCCTACTAAAAAGCCTAAAATGTCAGAAAGTAGTAGTAAAAAGGAAGGGGAAAAAATAACGGAAGTAGGAAAAAAAACAGGGTCTCAAAAGATCTCGCAAGCTTCTCCTAGTGAGAAGAAAAAGCGAAAAAGAAAGAGAAGAAGTAGCTTATCTTTAGTTACATCACCTGCTACTACTTCCACTCCTGCACATCCCGCTGCAAAGAAACTTAGAGAAGAAAGCAAGAGTCCTACAATTTTTCCTACTTCTAAAAAGTATACTCCTAAAGGGAGCGAAGAAGAGGAGGAAGAAGTTCAAGAAAGCAATGAGAGCAAAGAAGATGATGAGTTAGAGAAGTATGACTATAGTCAGCTAGCAATTCCAATTAAGCCTAATGGAGATAAAGGTTTACCAATTGTAGCAAAACCTCGGGAAACTATAGGGAAACTTGAAAGTACTTATAAAATCGATGGAAAAACATTTAAATGCCAAAATGTTTCAGGAGGTGGAATGAGATGTTTTTTTAATGCGGCTGGATTAAACGTAGAAGAGCAAATCAGAAAATTAAGAGAGTATCAGAATGATCCCATTGTTCGTTATATGATTGCTAATGAGATTGTATCGGGAGCGAAAACGCCAGATGAATTGCCCAAGCAAGTTAAGGATGCAATTAACTATACACTTTATGAAAGTCAGCAAGATCCAATTAATAGCTTAAGAGAACAACGTAATAAAGCGCTTAAAAAGCAAAATACTGATAGCAAGAAACAAAATGAAAACCTCCTTCCACAGGTTCTTAGAAAAGAGTCTATAGAGAAAAAGGAGAAAAAAGCAGTTGCAGATTTAAGACAGAGAGCCCTTTCTCTAAAAGCATTTAATGCCTTTCTTCATTACCACATAGGTAATGAAGAGATGATGGTTATGCTTCCTGATTTAAAAGGGGAGGATCCTGATAATGAAAAGCCAAATTACAGCTCGATTGATGCGATTGCTTATATTAATAAGTTAGGTATCAAAATATATCGGCCTTATAAAAATGAAGCAGGAAAAGTAGTTAAAGGAAAATTACATCTTGCCCATCAGTTTATTCCTGCGAATGCTACTAGAGTTGTTTATCTATATCATAGTGAAGTTCATTTTCAGGCGCTTATACCAGAACAACTAGGATCCTCAGCGCAAATTTCTCCTAGTAAACAACAAGAGATTGAAAGAGATAAAAAAGGCAAACAAAAGCTGACAGATAAGGAGATAGAAAAATTAGAGAAGAAAAAGAAAAAAGAAGATAAATTAGCAGCCGTTTCTAGTAGCAAGGGTAAGCCCCGAAGAGGATTCACAGATAAAGGCTGGTTTACAAACAAGGCATTAAATGCTCAGCTGCCTCTAGGTTATCAGTTAGGAGCAGCTTATGATGATGGAGATTGCTTTTTTGATGCGTTGGCTCAATGCTTGAACCGGATTGAGAACACTACCAAATATACAGTTAAAAGTTTACGTGGATCTTGTCATAAATTTTATCAAGAGAATCAAAAATTAGTGGCTGATTGGGACTCGGCTGATAGCGGAAAGAGTATACACACCAAGAAAGAATATGAACAGCATCAATATTCTTATTCTAAAATACTATATACCGCTGATGAATGCGATTCTTTATTTAATAAAGATTTATGTATATGGGGACGACCTTGGATAGAAGGGATGATGATATGCCAAGAACTAAATGTCAAAGGGATTTGTGTTATTAATGTATCCAAAGACTTAGAAACGGATAGCCTTATACTTAGCTATTGTTTTCTGAGCTATAAGCTTGGCCAAGATTCTCCTGATGAAACGCCTCTTAATAAAGAAAACTTTCAAGCGTTATTAGAGAAAGGAGATATTTCTGTGCTAGTTAATGTAGAAGATAAATTTCATTTTGTTCCTTTATTAAAGGAATTAGAGAGTGAAGAGGAGTTATCCCAATTGCTAGTTGGATCTGCTTCGGAGTCTGAAAGAAATTTGCTTGAAGCTAGTGCTTCTTCTAGTACACCTCCCACAAAGGCTAAGGAGAAGTCTCGTCATGAATCACCTGATAAATCAAGAAAATTAGAGAATAAGGTTAAAATTAGTGAAGAGCAATACCAGCGTGCTGAAAAACTATCTGAAGAATATCGAGCAAGTAAAAAAACAGATAGTAAAACAAAAAGCCTGGTCCAGAAGGCCATCGGATTGTATAAAGAGGCTGCTAATAAAGGTCATAAAAAGGCCCAGGAAAAGCTTATAGAATTAAGGAATAAGGGGCTATGCAGCAATCCTGATCGAGAAGCAATGGCCTCGTACAAGAAAGCTGTAGAGACTGCTGTAAAAGCTGCTACTAAGTCAGATCCCAGCCTAACTTTTGAAGAATTTCAAAACCGAGCAAGAAAGATATTTAATGCATATAAAAAGAAAATAGAAGACATAAAAAGAAAGAGGACGGGGGAGAATAGAGAACCTACTTGGCTTGGGCCCATGAGAATATCTGACTTAATTGTGATGGATCTTGACACTAAAAGGGTGCCTGTACATATTGAATGGGGTGGTAACTACACTTCGCCATATAAAGCTAATGCAGATTCTATTTTTGGACCTTTGTTTGAACTTTCAGATATACAACAATATGAAGATGGAGTAATGGCCATCGATCCTTCTGGGGAAGGTGCAGATGAAACAGCATACTGTGTAGCTAAGCGATATGGTGATTATTATTTTATTACAGCTGTAGGAGGATTAGCTGGAAAATATGGTAAGGTAGATTCTAAAGCTAATGTGGGAAATAGTCCAAAAGTTTTAGAAACATTATTATTGATTGCTGTAAAACAACATGTTAGCAGAATTATTATTGAAAATAATAATGATAAGTCTTTTTCAAAACTGTTAGAACTAAAATTTTTGGAATTAAAGTCAAAAAAAGAATTTGCTAAAGAACTAGAATTCAGAGAGTTAAAATTTAATTCAATGCAACAACGTAAAAAAAAGGAAACGCGAATTATAAAGACGCTTCAACCTCTATTAAGTGCACATCAACTTATTATTGACCGAAAAGTTCTTCAAGAAGATTTTAATTCAGAACCCCAAATAGATTTGTATTACAAATTCTTTTATCAATTAATGGCCATAGTAGTAGATAAACCTGCTTCTCACAGATACTTTGATGAAGGAAAGCCTACCCATGATGATCGAGTAGATGTTGTAGCAGATGCGATACGTTATTTAAAAAACAGGAAAACTCAGGCTGATAAATCTGGAGGTACCACGTTAGAAACATTACAAAATCTTCAAATGAAAGCTAAGAAAGGAAATATGGAAGCACAACTTCAACTAGGTAGAATATATAAAAATGGTTTAGGCGTAGAAGTAAATTACAAGAAAGCATTAAAATGGTATAGGATAGCTGCTGAGGAAAGTGATAGTGGGGAAGCGTTATTTAATTTAGGTGAAATGTATCAAAATGGCTTAGAGGTATCTAGAGATGAGGATCAAGCATTTGGATTTTATCAACGGGCAGCCAAACAGACGTATGCAGCAGCAGAATATGAACTAGGTAGGATGTATCAAAATGGTTTTGGAAAAATAAAAAAAGATGATGTTCGAGCATTTCAATGGTACGAAAAAGCTGCTAGCCAAGGGCATTCAGCGGCAGCATATGAACTAGGTAGGATGCATCAAAATGGTTTTGGAAAAATAAAAAAAGATGATGTTTTAGTATTTCAATGGTACAAAAAAGCTGTTGAACATGGTCATGCAGGGGCTGCTTATGAATTAGCTAAAATGTGTCAAAATGGTTTTGGAGAAGTAGAAAAAGATGAGCAAGAAGCATTTAAATGGTACTTAACAGCTGCTGAAAATGGCCACTTAGAGGCACAATTAGAAGTAGGTGATAGGTACTACAAGGGCCAAAGAGTAAATCTTAGCTATGTGGAAGCCTTTAAATGGTATTTCGAGGCTGCTTTAAATGGAAATCCAAGAGCAGAATATAAGTTAGCTAAGATGTATCAAAATGGCTGGGGAGTGGATAGGAATGATGAACAAGCATTTATTTGGTATCTAAAAGCTGCTAATCAAGAAAATATGGAAGCACAATTTGAGTTGGGTAAGATATATCAAAATGGTTTAGGATTAGAAACAGCAGATGATACGGAAGCTGTTAAATGGTACAAAAAGGCTCTTCAGCAAGGACATGCAGAAGCAGCATTTAATCTAGGCATTATTTATGAAAAGTCGAGAAGGTACAAAGCAGCGTATAAATCGTATGAAAAAGCAGCTGAGAAAGGTTATAAGGCAGCCAATACCAAATTGGGATGGATGAATCAGAGCGGCTTGGGAGTAGAAAAAAATATGGACATAGTATTATATTACTATAGAAAAGGAGCAGAATAGAAAACAAACTTTGACTAGACAGATTAACCATAGTAATCTAACGCTAGCGAATTAAACATCGTCTAGGTTATTACTATATGCTACTCGTTTGCTTGTATATATGGTACTTATAAACTAATATAAAGTCATCTCTAGTTTTAAATGACTAAATTATCATGAATCAAAATTGTAGCTATTGTAGTGTAAGTCAAAAGTTGGTGATCTATGTATTTGTTATAGGATTGTTCTTACAAAATTGTAACGGCGTTGATGGCTTATCTATTCCTATGGAAAAGAGGCAACAATATACTGATCAACAAGTATCTAGGCAAGGTCTAATTAAGGGTAAAAAACAAAATAGGTTGCAAGGAAGGGCGGAAGAGCAAATTACTCATGTGTGGTTTATAAAAGGTGAAGAATCAGATTATATGGCTATGGACAACGAAAAAGAGGAAGAGGGAGAGGGAGTAAAAAAAGAGAACGAACAAACCAAGAAAAGAAAAAGAATCGAAAACCAAGAGAATAAACAAGTACATCTAAATGGTACAAAACATCGAAGACTAGAAAATTTAAAAAAAGCTCCTAAAAAAATTAAGAAAGAGAAAAATAGAAAGAAATCAGGGTATAAAAATGAGAGAGGTAATGTAAGAGGTGTTGTAAAACAGAAAAGGATAAAAAGTTTACTAAAAACCAATCAGCAAGTTAACGGCAAGAGGAAAGGAAAAGAACTAAACTGTAAACCAGGGAACCTAAAAATTTTGGAAAAAACTAATGGGCAAGCTAAGAAAAAAAGGAAGAATTCGGCAGATAGTAAAATAGGGGAAAAGCAACGAGAATTACTTGATCTTCCAGAAGGAATATTACAAGAAATATTATCTTATTTGCCATTTAGTGAAAGAATGTTAAGTAGGGGAGTTAACCACCTTTTTTATACTGTTAACACGGGATATAAGCAAGTTGGGCTAAGAGGTGTAGCACATAAGCCGGATCCAAAAACTTCAACTTGGACAATAAATAAAACTTGTTCAATAGATGCAACTATAGATTTTGAGCAATTAAGTTGGATGCCTGAAAAGAAATTAACTTGCACACCTGATAAGATTCCCAGTTTTGCTTTTTATGTATTAATGAGAAAAGTAGCAAATTTACCAAAAGAGTATTGGCCTTATTTGAAGGATAGTCAGATTCATGAGATTGATTTAGGATGGAATGATTTAGGGAATGTAGGAATAGTAGAATTGGGTGAAAGTTTGCAAGGTAAAGTTCGTAGGGTGAATTTATGGTTTAATAATCTAGAAGCTGTGGGGGCGGAAAGGTTTGCAAAGAGTTTACAAGAAAACACTAGTGTACGTGAGTTTAATTTAAGTAATAATAAGCTAGGGAATAGAGGTGCAGATGAGTTTACTAAACATGTACCGAGGACTATACGCAAAGTTAATTTGAGTAATAATAAGCTAACTGATGCAGGAGCAATAGCAGTTGCTAATAACGTAAAAGATAAGGAAGTGGAAGAAATTAAATTAGAGGGAAATAAAATAGAAAATAAAGGTGCAATGGGGGTTCTAGAAAATTTACAAAATTCTTCCGTGAAAAAGCTTTCTTTAGGGGTTAACAAAATAACAGATGAAGGGGTTGTAAAGGCTGCGAAATATATACTAAGTACTAGTCTAGAGGAGCTTTATTTAGGAGGTAATAAAATAACAAATAAAGGAGCCATAGAAATTGTGAAAGGTTGCCAAGGTAAAGGTACTAAGATGAAGAGGCTAGGACTGTGCTTTAATAAAGGAATAACCGATGAAGGAGTACTAGAAATTGCTAAAAATGTAGAAAGAACGGTATTGGAAGAGATTGATTTAAGACAATATAAATTAATAAGCAAGAAGACCCAGCAAAAAGTAAGGAAGAAATGTCCTCATATTAAATGGATATTTGAAAATGAAGAAGCTTAAGGTTAGGCGCTATTATTTACATATTGCTAGATATAGACCAATATTAAAGTTACATTTTATATTTAACCTTCCAGTGTCTAGATGGTTATAGAAAGAAATTACAAATATGATAGCTTGTGGAATCGTTTGATAGTCTATGTGATATTGTCTGTAGGCTTATTTCTACAAGGTTGTTCAGGTAATGAAGGTCTACTTGGTGGGCATTATGAACGTAGTGGAGTTAATAATTGGAAACTACAGAATGGAGATGACTACAAGGAGGAGAAACAGGGAATGCATGGAAAGAAAAAGAGGGGACAAGCTAGGAAAAGAAAAAGGATTAAAAATCAAAAGAATGAAAAAGGAAATCTGAATGGCGTAAAACATCGAAGACTGGAAAACACTGAAAAACCCACGCAGGAAATTAAAAAAGAGAAGAAAAGAAAGAAATCAAAAAATAAAAAAGAACAAGGGGCTATAAGAGCTGCAAAAGAAGGGAAGAAAAAAGAAAAAGTAAAAACTATTCAGCCAGTTAATGGTCGGTGTGTAAACAAGAGAAAAAAGCTAGGTGATACAACAGAAATAAATGACAAAAAATTTTTAGTAGATTCCAGTAAGCAAACTAAGAAAAGAAAAAAAGCAGAAATAGGATTACTGGATCTTCCAGAAGGAATATTGCAAGACATCATATCTTACTTGTCATTTGAGTCAAGGATGTCAATAATGAGAGTTAATCATTTTTTTTATACGATTAGCACTGGTTATAAACAGGTTGGAATGATTGGGATAGCTAATAAGCCGGATTATAACCCAGATCCTAAAACTTCAACTTGGTCAATAAGTAAAGTTTGTGGAACAAATAGAATTGTGAATTTTAGAAGGTTAACTGATAGCCCTAAATTAGCTTGCACACGTGTTACGATTCCTAGTTTTGCTTTTTATGTATTAATGAGAAGAGTAGACAATTTACCCAGAGCGTATCGGCCTTATTTGAGAGATAGTCAAATTCGTCAGCTTAGTTTAGGATGTAATAAGTTAAGCCATGCAGAGGTAGTGGAATTAAGTAAAAACTTGCAAGGTAAGGTTGATAGAATTTGCTTAATGTTAAATGATTTAAGAGCTATAGATGGAAAGGGATTTGGTGAAAATTTACCAGCTGATACTAACTTGCGTGAGATTGATCTAAGTTTTAATAAACTAAAGGCTGTAGGTGCAGATGGATTTACTAAACATGTGCCAAGGACTGCACGTGAAATTCATTTGGGGAGTAATAAAATAGGTGATGAAGGAGCTATAGCAGTTGCTACAAACTTACGAGATAAGGAAGTAGAAGAAGTTTGGTTAGAAGATAATAACATAGGTGATGAAGGTTTAAGAGGGATTCTAGAAAATTTACAGCATACTTCTGTGAAGAAACTAATTTTAGGGGTTAACAAAATAACGGATATAGGAGCTAAACAGGCTGCATCATATATACTAGGAACTAATCTAGAAGATTTGTATTTAGGGGGTAATAAAATCACACATGAAGGAGCGATAGCAATTGTAAAAGGTTGTATAGGTAGTAAGGTGAAAAGACTTAGTCTAAGTTTTAATAGAGGAATAACCAATAAAGGGATATTGGAAATTGCTAAAAATTTGAAAGGAACAGCGATAGAGGAGATAGAATTAAGGCAATATAAAGACAAAATAATACGTAGCAAGACCCAGCAGCAAGCAAGGAAAGAATGCCCTCATATTAAATGGATATTTGAGCATGAAAGAGTGTAAGGATTTATTGTTAGAGATGAATCAATATTAAAGTTACATTTAACTCTAAACGCCTAGATGGTTGTAAAGATAAACTACAGATATTATAGCTTGTGTAGACGTTTAAAGACCTTATTATTTGTAGGTTTATTCTTACAAGCTTGTTCAGGTGGCGATGGCCTACCTGTTTCCCTGAGAAAAAGACAACAGCATACTAGCCGACCAGTACCTAGACAACGTACAATTAATCATGGGAGCCAATTAAAAGAGGAGGAGCAGAAAGACCGTACTCAGGCTTGGTTAGTTCAGGGTGAACATTACGAGTGTGGAGAAGTTAATAATGGGAAACTACACCAAAGAGATAATGTTCAAAAGAAGGAAAAGCAAGGAATGAATGGAAAGAAAAAGAAGAGACAAACTAAGAAGAGAAAAAGAAGTAAAGATCAAGAGAATGAACAAAAATATTTAAATGAGATAAAACATCGAAAGCTAGAAAATTCAGCAGAAACTACTGAAAAAGTTAAGAAAAAAAGAAGAAGGAAAAAGCCAGGGTCTAGGAATAGGAAAGGCAGTATAATAGACGCAAAACAGGAAAGATCCGAAAGTTCGAAGGCTAATCAGCAAGTTGGTGGCAAGAGCACAAAAAAGAGAAGGAGACTAAGGTATGGAACAGAGAATTTAAGAGTTCTTGAAAAAGCCAATAAACAAGTTAAGAAAAAGAGAAAGAATTCAATAGGGACAAGGCGGGTAAAATTGCTTGATCTTCCAGGAGAAATAATACAAAACATATTATTTTATTTGCCGTTTAGCTCAAGAATGTTAACTAATAAAGTTAATCATCTTTTTTATACTCTTAATACCGGCTATAACCAAGTTGGATTAGTTGGGATAGCGCATAAGCCAGACTATGATCCAAGAACAGCGACCTGGTCAATCGATAAGCTTTGTGCAACAAATAAACTTATCAATTTCAATTTTATAACTTGTACACCTGAAACGATCCCCAGTTTTGCTTTTTATGTATTAATGAGGCAAGTAGCATATTTACCTCAACAGTATTGGACTTATATAAAAGAAACTCAAATTCGTAAGATTGGTTTAGGCTGGGATAAAACAGGAGGTAGTGAGTTAACAGAATTGAGCCAAAACTTAAAACATAGTAAAGTTACTAGGCTTCATTTATGGTATGACGCGATAAGTCCTGTAAGTGCAGCAGAGCTTGCTAAAGGCCTGTCAGGAGATACTAATGTATGTGAGGTTGACTTAAGTAATAATAACCTGTGGCCCGAAAGTATAGAATGGTTTGCTAAAAACTTACCAAAAGATACCAATGTGCGTGAAATTAATTTAAGCAATAATAAGCTGGGGTATCTGGAGCATGTAGATGCGGATGTGTTTACTAAATATTTACCAAACACCATACGTAAAATTAACTTGAGCAGTAGTAAAATAAAAGCTAAAGGAGCAATAGAGGTTACTACGCACTTACAGGATAAGGAGGTAGAAGAGATTGATTTAAGAGATAATAAAATAAAAGCTAAAGGAGCAGTAGGGATTCTAAAAAACTTACAGGGTACTTCTGTAGAAAGACTTTATTTAGGATGTAATGGGATAACAGATAAGGGAATAGTGAGAGTTGCGCAAAATCTACTGGGAACTAACCTAGAAGAGCTTTGTCTAGGAGGTAATAAAATAGCAAATCAGGGAGCTGTTGAGATTGTAAAACGTTGTCGGGGTACCAAGATAAAGAAGCTTAATCTGAGTTTTAATAGAGGAATAACAGATGAAGGAACGCTAGAAATTGCTAAAAACTTGAAAGGTACAGAACTGGAAGAAATTGATTTAAGGCAACGTAAAGTGATAGGAGAAAAAGCACAAATAGCAAAGGAAACGCAGCAATTAGTAAAGAAGAAATATCCCTATATTAAGTGGGTATTTGAAAAGGAGAAAATAGAAAGCTTAGATAAGGGTGATCAACAGCATAAGATGAAGGAAAAGAGGAAGGTTAGATTTATGCTAAAAAGCCAAGGAGAGACAGAGACTCCAATACCAAATACCTCAGGAGCAACTAAGCGAGTTAAAAGGAAGAAGAAAAATGTAGGCGATGATAAAATCACAAAATTACGCGTATTGGATCTTCCTAGAGAGCTGTTAGAGGGGATAGTATCTTATTTATCATTTGAGGAAGCGATGGTAGTGAGACAACTGAATCATTATTTTTATGAGTTTATCACTGGTTATGATAGAGTGGGGATGGCTGGTATACTCCATAAACCTAGTCGTAGCATTAGTATGGCTACCTATTCAATAAATAAGACTATAGATTTAAGTGTTGAAGCTTCTCCTTACAGGCCTTATAGAGTTACAACCATTCCTAGTTTTATTTTTTACCAGTTAATGAGAAAAGTAAGAAATTTACCCCCGATCTATTGGCCTTATTTAGCAGGAACACAGGTATATACCGTTGATTTAGAAAGCAATAAATTAGGAGATTCCAGGCTGCTGCTAGGACTCTTAGGTAAATGCTTGCAAGAAAGTAAGGTGCATACAATCTTTTTAGGAGATAATGAAATAGAGTACTATGGAGCAAAAGCTTTTTTTAAAAAATTGCGATATTCTAATGTACAAGAGGTTGATTTAAAACATAATGAATTAGGAGATGAAGGAGTGAGTAAATTAGCCGAGTATTTGCCAAAAACTAAATTGCGGAAGATTAATTTAAGTCGAAATGAAATCGGAGGTAGTGGGACGGCAAGATTTAGTGAGTGCTTGAAAAATACTGACATACAAGAGGTTGATTTAAGCGATAATGAATTGGGCAATGAAGGGGTAATCGAATTTGGCAAACATTTAAAAAGGACCAATGTACATACAGTTAATCTAGAAAGTAATAGGATAGGAGATCAAGGAGTAATCGGGTTTGCTAAAAATCTACGAAAAACAAAAATACATACAGTCTACTTATACGGGAATCCCATACGCAATAAGGGAGCCAAACAGTTTGCTGCATACTTAAAAGGCAGCCAGGTGCATATAGTTAGGCTGAATGGTTATAGATTCATAAAAGATAAAACCCGAAGCTTTTTACAAGAGCAACACCCTGATATTAATTGGTGAATTTAGAGTATTTTCCTCTAATGCTTTCACCCCTTTAATTATTGCTTAGTATCATCGGGGAATTTCCTCTTTCCATGGAATCCGAATCCTGAATCCTTCCAATCTCCAATCCTCCTCTAGAAAAATCTGAGAGTTACACTTCCCTCCCCTTATAAAGAATGAATACTTCAAAATGTTTTCATCTTTTTTTGCAGATAAGCTAGGTATTAACTATTATGATTCCTCATTACATTATAACTGATATAATCTTGTATGAACCGAAATAGTAAGTTAAGCCAACAGTTTTTTGCCCGGATCCTACTGCTTAGTTTTTTTTACAAAACTGTGATTCTATCAACCTACCTAATCAAAGAAAAAGAAAGAGAGTAGACGATGAACAAGAGGAAGAAAGGAGAGAAATAAGAAGCAAGGGAGTAGAAGAAGCTACCGAGCTAGGGAAATTTGATATAGTTCCTATCGAGTTGGTACAAGACATCCTATCTATTGTACCCTATCCTGCAATACTTGCAGTTAGACAAGCTAATCGAACATTTTATAAGCTTACCACAGGTTATGACCAACCTGGATTGGTTGGTGTAGAAAATAGGCCCAGCCAGTACCAGTATAGTAATACATATATTTGGTCAATAAATGAGGAAATAGATTTTAGGGAATATAAGTTAAGCAAATTAACATCTGAAACGATCCCCAGTTTTCCTTTTTATCGGTTAATGGGTCAAGTAAAGAATTTACCAAAAGAATTTTGGCCCTATTTAGAAGGAACCCGTGTGCATACGCTTGATTTAAGCAGGAACCAAATAGGTGCTGAAGGAGCTAGCCAGCTAGCCCAGCATTTACAAGAATCCAGGGTGCATACACTTGATTTAAGCAGGAACCAAATAGGTGATGCAGGGGCCAGTCAGTTAGCCCAGCATTTACAAGGAACCAGTGTGCATACGTTTGATTTATATCATAACCAAATAGGCGCTGAAGGAGCTAGCCAGCTAGCCCAGCATTTACAAGGATCCAGCGTGCATACGCTTGATTTAAGCGGGAACCAAATAGGTGCTGAAGGAGCCAGCCAGCTAGCCCAGCATTTACAAGGTACCAGCGTGCATACGCTTGATTTAAGCTTTAATCAAATAGGTGATGCAGGAGCCAGTCAGTTAGCCCAGCATTTACAAGGAACCAGTGTGCATACGCTTGATTTAAGCTTGAATCAAATAGGCACAGCAGGAGCCAGCCAGCTAGCCCAGCATTTAGAAGGAACCCGTGTGCATATACTTGATTTAAGCTGGAACCAAATAGGCGCTGCAGGAGCCAGCCAGTTAGCCCAGCATTTACAGGGATCCAGTGTGCATACGCTTAATTTAAACGGTAATCAAATAGGTGACCCAGGAGCCATCCAGCTAGCCCAACACTTACAAGGATCTAGTGTGCATACGCTTCATTTAGGGAGTAATCGAATAGGCAATGCTACGCAGCAATTATTGAAGGGAGAATACCCGCATATCAATTGGATATTTTAGATTTCTAGGATAAAAGCAAGCACCTTACTCCTTATGTCTTACTAGCAACTT
>MKUM01000101.1 GCA_001897825.1 Candidatus Amoebophilus sp. 36-38 | reverse complement strand
ATAGGGATGCTTGTTCTAGATCTATATCTTTAGCTATGGTTACAGATAACTCATGAGGTTTGCTAGTAAAATTCCCATGTCTTTCTATAGCCTTTACTTTTAACTCACCTTGTTCTTCATATAAGTCTTTTACTTCCCATCCTGCTGCTGTAAGTTTTTGTTCTACTAGCTGCTTGATTATTTCTGTTTTTTTGGTTGATCCTGGTGTATCATTCGTTTTTTCTTCTCCTATTGTAGGAATAACTTGATTAGAAAAATTTTCACAGCTTTGTAAAAATAAGTTGATTAGTAAAATACAAGCTATTAGCCGATGATTTAAGCTATATTTTCTGGTCATATTTTTTATAGTAATTACAAAGGGTGACCTTATAATAGTTGATAGCTAGTAGCTTTGCAAGCAATGGAGAGAAAAATTGTTTTAAACTATAAGTTCCCCTGAAGTCCTCATCGATCACTTCGTTGCTAAAACTCTTCAGGTAAGTTTGAGTAATCTGCTCACCTTTATGTCCGAGTGCTTCACTAATCACCCCTGTCGATACCCCACTTTGTTTTAATACTGTCGCATAGGTATGCCGTGCTACATACGTAGTCAGATTAACAAGTATCCCCACCTGCTTGACTAACTCTTTCAAGGACCCGTTCACTTGCTTGAGTACTCGTTTGATTCTATTCTCTATTTGCTGGGGAGCGAGGTGTTTATTTTTATCTAAAATAGGAAATATCAAATCTTCAGCTTGTCCCCCTGTTGTCTTTTTGTACCGCTCTAAAATTTCCATGGCGGTAAAAGCTTAAAGTTCATGGCCTTACCCGTCTTCAGACGGGTGTAGACTACCCGATCTTTCACAATTTGCTTCCACTTGAGGTTGGCTATATTTCTAAAATTGATGCCTTGTCCGTAATAGCTAAATAAAAAGTAGTCCCTGGCTACATGTAACTTACTTTGGAAACCTAGTGGTAGGATGATAATTTGTTGTAAATCTTTTTTGTTAATAGCCCGCTTTCTCGTTAACGTATTAAATTTACCCAGCGAATAATCTTGAAAAGGATAGTGCTCTCTTTTCATTCGTTTAGCTTGGATGGCTTTATTTAAGAGTCCTCGGAGTACAACAAAATAGGTGTTAATGAAATTCTCGACCAGACCTTGTTTATAGAGAGACGCTTCATACCGATTCATCGATATCTGTGAAACTAAGCTGTTTATTACTGGTAAATTCTTTTAAAGAAGTATAAAGGCATTTGTAAAGCCATGCTCTGCCTATTTTCCCACTCTGAGTCAAGTTGTGACAAACTTCAGAAAGAAAAGGGAATAACCCTTGTGTAACTTGTTTGGGCTCTTCAATAGCTTGCACTAGCTGTTGGAGGGATAGTTTTCTTTGTTCGCTTTCTAATTCTAGAAGTTTAGTATGGTAAGCGGCTTCCTTTTTGGCGATAATCGCTTCGAGCAATTTCCGATTGAGATGACTCCTTTTAGGTATATTTTTATCAAAGTCCCATAATTCTGCAGGGCAAGAAAGACCTGTAGAAAAGTATTTTCGACTTTTAAGCTCACTAATACGTACCATTAAAGAATGGGAGCCATCTGCTAATTTTTTACTCTTATAGGATAATAGAAATCTTCATTAGTTAACCATTCGCCTATTATTTGGCTCCTTTTTCTATTAATAATTCACATACTGCTAAAGTATTACGTAAAGAGTTAGTGGCTATATTTAATGGGGTTTGCTTAGCGTTATCCATAGCATTTATATCTGCACGATGGTCTATTAGTATTCTAGCTACGTTTATATGCCCATTATTAGCAGCCATATGCAAAGGTGTCCACCCCTTATCATCTTTAATATCCACGGCCAACCCTTTTGCTATCAAATGCTTAATAATTTCAGAATTATTTTGTCTAGCAGCCGTATGTAACAGGGAGTGGCCATTATCAGTTTTATCCTGTATACCAGCTTCATCTTTATCCAACAATAGATCTATCATCTCTATATTGCCGAACATAGCAGACACGTGTAAAGGTGTTTCACTCAATTTGTTTTTAACACGTGTATCAGCTCCTGCTTGTAGTAATAGCTTGATTATTTCCAAATTATTTAACCTAACCGCTAAATGTAATGGCGTATTATTGAAATTATCACTCTCATTTATACTTGTTTTGTTTTCTGATAAAAGCTCGATTACCTTACTTATTTCGTTTTGTTGTATAGCTATATGTAACGGGGTTTGCCCCAGTTCATTGCGATCTGTTCTATAGGCAGTCGAAATTTCTTCAAACCTCTGTTTTATAGCTTCTTTTAAATAGGGCTTTAAAAAGCCTTTTTCGGTTGGGGTGGCTTTATCAAATTGAACGTCACAACCTTCTAAAATTAATCGAACTAACTCAGGCACTAAATTTAAAGTAGTATACTCCTGTTCCAAATACGCAATAATATCCTCCATCATTCCATCTTCTTCGAAACGCTGATATAATATTTCAGACAATACATTAACTTCAATTTCAGAAACTTTAATTAAATTTGAAAGATCATTTAAATTGCCATACTCAGATGCAACATCACAGATATCAGCACAGACCGGTTTAGTAGGTTCTTCGGGTACATCCCCAGCATAATCACCTTTCTCACGTTGTCGTAGTAGATCTTGGTATCGTTCATAAGCTTCACATGCAGCCTTATAAATAGCATACTCTTTATTAATTCTATCCTGCATAAAGGAATGCAACTCTTCAGTAACTACTTTAGGTTCTTCGGGTACATCCCCAGCATAATCACCTTTCTTATGTTGTCGTAGTACATCTTGGTATCGTTCATAAGCTTCACATGCAGCCTTATAAATAGCATACTCTTTATTGATTCTACCCCACATAAAGGAATGCAGCTCTTCAGTAACTACTTTACGTAAATCATTTTCAATAGATTCAATTAAATCTGATTGCTCTAAGCGACTTGACAGTGCTGCTTCTAATCCTAAAATTTCTTCAACCGTTTCATAATATCTGGTTATCTGACGAAGACTTTTAGCTGACCTAGCTGCACTTTCTTTATCATCTTTAGAGATACATTTTTCTAAATTAGCCTCTAATATCTGTTTGTTACTTAAGGTAAATCCAGCCCTTTTATAACTTTTACGAATCTTATGGGCGGTTGCGGGTAGCCCTCCATCAGCTTCTAATATCCTCTTAGCCGTATTATATAATACATCTCGTTCTTCTTTATCAAGTGTAATTATTCTTACTGTCCCATATGGATTATTATCTGCAGCGCATTGTTCATTCTTTAGACCACTGTTAACTAACAAAATGAGCTTTATTCCGGAGTCCACAGCATCACTGATAGCACATTTAATATAGCTTGGTGTAGAGCTGGTGTAATCTATTACAACGATTGGTATCTCCTTTTCAAATAAGCTTTCTTCAATACAATACTTTAGCCTAGTATGACCAGATCCGGAAGTATCACAATGGTTAAGGTCAAAAAATAAAACAGTTGGAATATTTTTCTTCCTCTTGTTGTTAAGAACTGCGAGCTCATCCGAATTTTTTTTAGCTAATTTTAATGCTCCTTTGGTTTCATAGTACATGCTTTTACATTCTGTTCGATATTCTTCTTCGTTCAAACATTTCTTTAAGTAATATCTAGCCAAATAATGTGCCACATTGATAGCCATCATACCAGTTGTTACAGTAATTTTTTTGGCATATAATTGTTCTTCTGAAACTTCTTCTTCTGAAATTTCTTCTTCATATTCACTATCACTTCCTAAGCCATCCTCTGCATCAGTCATACTAGCCGATCGAATAATAAATTCTTTGTTTGCTTTTTCTATCTCACTATATAAACCACGTAAGGCTCTATTCTTATAGATCTTTTCATTACCACTAATACTACTTATAGATTGCTCTATAACTTTCCAAAATTGTTCATCTTGTTTTATTAAAGGGTTTTCTTGTGGTAGCCATCTTCTTATGTTTCTATGGAAACATGTTTGATCAACCCCCATACTGATTGATGCACCGAACTTTAAATGTCCTAACATTCTAACGATAGGCAATGTAAGATTTGGCTCTTCTTTCTTATCTAATTCTTCGGCCACATAATCTGCTAGCAAATCTAGATATGCTCTCTTTCTAGTAATTTGACATGCTATACTTTTACCGCTTGGATCTCCTTTAAAGGTTAAGAATTTCTTGGCAGCTTTGCTTTGTGTCCCATTCTGGTAAAGATTTATCATTAGATTTTTGCTTATTATAATCCTTGATTTTATTATTAACTTCATTTATATCAAGGGCTTGGTTTAAGGTACTATTTAATACCTTAGGGATTATATCTTGAAGAAAAACTAAGCTTTGTGCTAATATCCTGCCATAGCACGCAGGTACAATTCCCACATTAATACGAAAGCTATTTCCTGTGACATCAATACTTGGTAGAAGATGACCAAAACTAGACCTGATAATCATTTCGATTGGAATTCCTTCTTCCGTAGCCTTTTTGTTAACTATAGCCACATAATAGGCTATAAATAATTGATTCCAGCTTTCTTTATCTATGTTTGTCTTAAAATTCTGAACAAATGGGATTTTAACTAATAAGCAAGGATACTCGTTATGATGGATAATATCAAATCTTTCTTTTATATTTTTTGTATTATCGTCAAAATAATTACGAACTTCTGAGCAAATTTGGTTCCTATAATCTAATAGTTCCTCATATAAGAGAATTCCCGAATTTAATTGTTGTGTTTTATTCTGTGCTAGAAAATTTTCTCTAGACTTCGTAACAGCCATTGTGTACTTCTCATGCTTATATGGATTATAGAAAGTTCCTGTCCGGCTATTATAACTACGTCCTTCTTCTATATTCAAATTCAGGTTTTTGAAAGTTTTATTCGCAATATCTTTCCTAGTATATCTTCCTGACTCCCCACCAAATCCTGTTGAGCGAAAATAAGTAGCCCAATATTCACAATCATCCATAGCAAAATGAGAAGTACCACCATATCTTGTGTAGTATTCACATCTCGGAAAATAATGAACATCTTTTTCTTCTTCTATTGTATCCGGCTCATCCTGTTCACTCGCTTCGTATTTATACCTTTTTTCTAGATTTTTCCCCTTCGAATCATCTTTCCCTTCTTTCTCTTTTTCTTTCTCTTTTTCTTTCTCTCTTTTTCTTTTTCGCATTCCCCCTAAAATGCCCCCTTTTGCAACTAACATACGCCCTGGTTGGTTATTTTGAGGCGAATTGAAATGAACTAGTCTTTTTTGTCCTTCTGAACTTAATAGGGATGCTTGTTCTAGATCTATATCTTTAGCTATGGTTACAGATAA
>MKUM01000100.1 GCA_001897825.1 Candidatus Amoebophilus sp. 36-38 | reverse complement strand
TTACGATTCAATATTATAGCTGGTATTGTTAATATTAAATATGGATTTTAAATAACTTACTTCTTCAGGATATCATTCCCTATATTTATTAGCAGCTTTTCTTATCTATTTTCGCAGAAGGTCTAATATTTTTTAAAGTTTTGCAAATTAATAGACATAGAAGAGCAAGGAATTAATAGTTTAAAATATTAAAGATGATATAGATTTGTTATAACCTTGTTGAATTAATTAAAATAACTTCTTTACCAAGCTACCTAAAAGTTAGCTCTACAAAGCTAAAGAATTTATAGTAACTAATCCAAATTGCTAGTTAAACCGAACAGGAGAACGTTGCTTTCTTCTAATTATTTTACTGAATTACTACCTCAGTTTACGTCTGAAGTTAATCAAGCGGATTGTGGCAGGAATGACAAATCCGTTAGGGCCACCGAGTTGCGTGAATGGATGAGAAAATTAGCAAACCCTACTTAATAGCTTTTAGTTGTATGTTATTAAAGTAGTATGGGTTCATCGCTTCAGCTCCTCTGGCTGAAAAAGATGAATAGTACCATACACTCCATCATACCCTGGTTGACGTAGTACTTGTTGCTTGCGTAACCTGCTAATCGCTTCTGCGTAAATGGGGCCTGCCTGTTGTTTGATATCTTGGATAGGAGTTTCTTGGAGAAAAGTAAATTCATTGCCAAAGGTCTTAATGATGTGAGCAAACTGCTTTTGTACCTTTTTGCTAGCCACTCCTATGCCGTTTATCTCTGCTATAATTTCAGGAAGTGGGATGATATATTCAAAGCCAGTTGTATCAGTAGGCGAGATGGGCTGTTCACGATCAGCTAGATCTACCACCCGATGTAGCACTCCAATAGTAAGAGGCTTACCACATATGGGACAAATTCCATGATGAGCTAAGGTCATAGAAGGATCAAAACATATCCCACAATTCCGATGTCCATCCAGATAATATTTTCCTTCCTGTGGGAAAAATTCAAAGGTTCCTAAAAACCCTTTTTGGGTTTTTAGCGCTTCAAACAAGGCATCATAGGTACAAGCTGTATCGAAAATATTTGCTTCACGACCCAAATTTTTGGGAGAATGGGCATCAGAATTAGATACCATCGTATATCGATCTAAAGCACTGAGTCGCCTGTTCATGGCTGGGTCGGAAGATAATCCGGTTTCTAAAGCAAAGATATAGGGAGTGAGCTCTTTAAAACACATCTCTACGCTATCATAACCAGCTTTGGAGCCTAATACAGAGAACCAAGGAGTCCAAATATGGGCGGGGATGAGGTATGCTCGGTCTGAAGCTTCTAAAACAATTTCTAATAGATTTCTAGCAGATAAGCCTAAAATGGGTCTGCCGTCAGCCGCTAAGTTGCCGATCTTACTTAGCTTGGTATTAATCTTTGCTACCGTTTCTAAGTCAGGGGCAAATAATAGACTGTGGTTTTTGCGTAGCTTATTCGCATCCTTATAAATACAGCTAACCTCCGTAGATAAGCAAAATCTTATATCGATGGGTTGGACTGACATAAGTCTGGGAGGTGGATTTTTAAGCTTGTAAAAACCATTTCCATCTGAAATTAACTTTTCTTGTAGCTCTTGAAGCCATTTAGGATGTGTAAAGTCTCCTGTACCTACCACATGAATGCCTTTGATAGTAGCCCACTGGTGTAAAGTTTCTAGATTGAGTGTCCTACTAGTAGCCCTTGAATAATGGGAGTGTACATGTAAATCAGCTATATAACGCATGTAGATAAGCTAAGTAGGCAGCCATTTTAGCATAGCTATCTAAAGTAGTAGGCTTATTAAATTATGAAAGATAGTAGTGGTATCCAAAATGATTAACCATATTTAAAGCCTTGGTATAAAAAAGTATAAAGTACCATAAAAAATCCTGGATTGCTTCGCTAGCGCTCGCAATGACTATCCTCAGATTCTTGTTTTTGCCTTAACGTGCTTTGCCTCACTTTTGTTCCTAATAACTACCTTTAGCCTCCCTCTGTCGTCATGGCGAGCCTACGCAGTAGGCGTGGCCATCCAAGAGTCTTGTTAGTGAGCGTGGGAACAGATAAATAGTATATGCAATTATAAATAAATTTCAATTATCCTATAGGCGGCCACCCGGCTTAGCCGAGAGATTGTGGAAAAGGAGGGTTATTCCTTTTTCAATACGCTCCTTTGGTACCACTTAATATAGAGGTAGGCAAATAATATACCACCTAGGTGTGCAAAATGCGCGACGTTATCGGCGGGATTGTCCCGAATGCCTGCGTATAGTTCGTACATCCCATAGAGTATGAGAAAATATTTGGCTTTAATAGGAATAGGTAATAATAGGAGTGATAACCTAGCATTTGGAAATAGCATGGCAAAGGCTGTTAATATACCAAATATGGCTCCTGAAGCCCCTACAATAGGTATGTCCATTTTGAATGTGTAAAACTGTGCTAAGATAGTCTTGCTTTTGGCTATGTAAGCAGGGTTATCTGCATGTTGAAAAAAATCGTAAACAAACCCATTCAGATTATTAAATACGTTATAGATATTGGGATATTTGTGCAAAAAAATGCTAAAATTTTCTGGATTTGGATTAGCTAGATAAGTTTGATACAGGTTTTCTAATCTTCCTATTTCTAAGTAAAAGATGAGGCTATATAGTAAAGCTGCCCCTATACCAGTTATTAGATATAAGGAAAGAAATCTCTTAGAAGAAAGGTTGTATTCTAGAATGGGACCAAATGTAATAAGTGTAAACATATTGCTGAATAAATGGTTGAAGCCAGCATGTACAAATAAATGGGTTAAGAATTGATAAGGCTTAAATTGACTAGAGAAGATATATCTAAGGCCTAGTAATTCAACTAGGTCCCATCCCAATAGGTTATGTGCAAAGAAAACAATTAAATTAAGGATCAGTATTTTTTCTACAACAGGAGTTAGTTGTCTCATTAGTCAATTAAATTTAATAAATTTTAAAAGCCTGGTAATTCAAATTCATCTGAACTAGGTGGATACATGACTAAGCAGATTTTCCCCGAATCGCCTGAAAAATTTGTGTAATTCTTAAGGATAAATTAAGAAATAGGATCTTGGTATTTAGGTTTCTTTCTATATGATAATGAGCTTCGGTTAACCAGCTATTCATTTTTTTTATAGCATCATAATTTAAAATTTGTCCTAATTTCTCAGCTAGTTGTCGTTCTGTTTCATGAGTCCTTACTATTCTTTCATTTCTAAATTGTACCAGCAGAATCTGTCGCATCATGTATAACGAGTAGATCAAAAAATTCTTTTGATTTTCTTTCTGTATCTCTTGAAATTTTTCTACCTGTGTCATCAGTTTAGTAAAGTCCTGGGCATAACATGCCCGCATCCAGCTTGTAAATTCTTCCAAAAATTCAACTTTGGTGTCCTCTATAAGCTTGTAAGCTTTGTTTAAATTACCTTCAGCTAATCCTACTATTTGTGATAATTTTTGGGGCGATAGATGATGTTTCTGTACAATCAGTTGTGTAAGCGCTTCGTCAGTAAATGCAGGCACAAAGACTTGTTGTAAACGTGAGCGTAGCGTACTTAAAAGCTTGTCAGCCGCCATGCTTACTAGTAAGAATATGGTTTGTGAAGGCGGGTCCTCCACTATTTTTAGTAATGCATTCGCAGCCGTAGCATGTAAGTGTTCGGGTAACCAAATCAAAATAATTTTATAAGGACCTTCAAAAGCTTGTAAACTGAGATATTGGCTAATATACTTAGCTTCTGCTGTAGGTATAATCAGTTGTTTGTGTTCGGCACCTATATGATGGCTCCAATCAGAAATGTCTCCATAAGGCTGCTCTTGTAGAAAAGGATACCACAGTTTAAGAAAATTATTACTGGTTATCTCTGATTCGGAAGTAGTTTTAGTCGTATTGATAGGAAAGGTAAATTTGAGGTCAGGATGATTTAATTTTCCCATTTTAATACAAGCACCACAATGGCCACATGAATCTTCAGGCAACTGATTATGACAATTTAGATAAGTAGCAAAAGCCATCGCTAATGTTAAGGAGGCGCTTCCTGGAGGCCCCCAAAAAAGATGTGCATGAGGAACTTGGCCACTTTTTGCCAGATAAATGAGGCGTTTTTTCAGTTGTATATGCCCTGGTATGTTTGCAAACTGCATGCTTAAATTACTGATTTGATCCAAACAGGCATAGCGGTATCACATAAGTCGGTCAATATTCTTCTATCTGTTTCTGTAAGTATTTTGTTACGTCGTGCCATCGTGTTTTCAATGCTAATTAGGACATCTTCAAGATTGTATGTAAATAGCTGGTCGCCGGGACTACCTTTTGTAAAAGAAGGAATAAATCTTTTAAAATATCCTGTACCAAACAAATTGGCACTTATACCCACTACTGTAGCTGTATTGAACATACTATTAATGCCACATTTGCTATAAGCTCCCATAAAAAGGCCACAAAATTGAAGATTTGTTTTTATAAAATCTTCTTGGCTATCGTCCCATATAGTGACCTCTTTATAATCATTTCTTAAGTTCGAAGCTGTTGTATTTGCACCTAGATTACACCATTCTCCTATTACTGAGTGGCCTAAAAATCCGTCATGTGCTTTGTTGCTGTACTCAAAGATTACAGAATTAGTTACTTCACCGCCTACTTTTGCATAGGGGCCTAAGGTAGTACCTGAATGAATAAGGCTACCAACTTTTACTTGAGCTCCTTCACTGATAGCTACAGGTCCTTTAATAACAGCTTGTTCCTCGATGGTAGCATTTCTGCCTATATAAATAGGTCCATCCTCAGCATTGAGTATAGCAGCTCTAATTTTGACTCCCTCTTCTATAAAGATATTGTCTGAGTTGTAAATGATAGTATGAGGATCTTGTATCTGTTGTGTAACTCTATTTTTTCTAACGTGTTCGAAATCTTCTCTGATAGCTTGTGAATTATGAGAAAAGATGTCCCACTTGTTTTTCAAATGTATTAGATTACCTGAGAATGTTACTAGTTTAGCTTGATTACGTAACTTTTCAAAGCCATCTGGATAAAGCTGTAAAGATGGAATTTGTTGACACCAAAATGCAATGATTAGGCTATCCTGCACCAACATCTCATTAGGTTGTAGATCCATGATACGATCCACAAGAGCTTGGTTTGGGTAAATACTACCATTGATACATAAATTATTTGTTGCACTTATACAACCAAATTTGGCCCTTAAGTAATCTTCAGTCAAATACGAATAAGTACCTGGAATATAAGTCTTCCATTTTTCTTCTAGGGTATGAATTCCAATTCTTATTGTTGCTATAGGTCTTGTGTCTGAAAAAGGCTTAAGAGCAATTCTATTAGAAATAGTATCGAAAAGTACAATATTCATAGCTTCCATGGCAAATAATTTTTTAACCGGCTTATTAAGATAACTATTTGTTGATTTATATAAAAATTGATTTCCCTAACAATTACAGGCAAAACCATTTATATCTAATTAAAAAGCAACTTGATGCTTCATAGTTATGACTCTATATTAACTAAAACTGTTCAAGTAGCATCGAACTTATTGAGTTAAAAATTATTATTATTACCATCAGAGTCCTTTTCCAGTGACTATGATGGCGCGGTGATTTTTTGCATTAGACTTCTTCAGAAACCAAGAATTGGATTGTCTGGGCAGGAAGGAATTTATGAGAAACCGGAGTTTACTGCAGTAAATAAATATGAAGAATTAATTACTGACGAACTCAGAGGACTCAAGGCGACGGTTTCGGAAGAAGCCTATTATTGCAATAAGATTTAAGCCAGGATAGCTCTAGAGGAAGGACTAGGATTAGCGGTGATATGTAATAAATTGCCATCAGGACATTTAGCTTCGGCTTTATCACCTTTTTCACAAAGATAGAGCATAACTTCTGCTTGTTTATGTGTAGCGGCAATCTGGAATGGAGTATATTCGTGGGCATCTCTGGCATTTATATCTGCTCCAGCTTCGACCAGTCTTTTTACGACTTCCAAGTAGCCTTTTGCTGCAGCAAGATGCAAAGGCGTAGCATCTGACCATCCTTTTAGGTTAATATCTAAACCTTTAGCTAGTAAGAAATTGATAGAAGCTAATTGGCCGTAATTAGCAGCATTATGTAATAGTGTATTATTTTTTTTGTCTCGCAAATCTAGTATAGCACCATGCTTAACCAATAACTCTGCTATTTCAATATTCCCTTTTTTGATAGGCCAATATAAAGGACAATATCCATTTTCTGTAGTTTGTAGATTTACATTAGCATGCCCTTGATTTAATAAAATTTCTATCATATTAGGTGCATTTTCTTGCACAGCTATATGTAGCGCAGTACCATATTTAGGAGATTCTATTTCCACTTGAGCACCTTTATCAATGAAGAATTGCACGATAAGCGATGATTTGCCCCAGACTGCCATATGTAGCGGGGTGATACCTTCCTCATTCATGACGTTGATGTCAGCCTTATTTGCTACTAAAAGCTTTACAATATCTAAATTGCCAATTTGTGCTGCTAAGTGGAGTGGGGTATTACCCAAGTAGGTTTTTATATCGATACTGGCATCATTTTTTAATAACATGGCTGTTATTTTGGTATTGTTCTCTAAGGCGGCATAATGAAGCGCTGTATAGCCTTTATCATCTTGGAGATTGATGGCTTTACTTTTATTAGCAATTAGTTCAATAACTTTTTCTAATCCTGCTTGTACAGCCAGATGTAATGGGGTGAGCTTTTCTTTTGTAGTTGTATCTACATTTGCATCTTTTTTTATCAATAATTTAATGATTTCTATACGGATTTTTTGCTCTTTATAAAGTTCGTTGGTATTTAAAGAACTCTCGTCTTCACTCAATAGATGTATTACATCTGTATTACTTATAGCGTAATGTAAAGGGGTCCAACCTGTCTTATCTGGCTGATTAGGATCGGCTCCTTTATCTAATAGAGATTTGATAATAGCGATATTCCTAATCATGATAGCCCTACTTAGTAAGCTAAGTTCTCCCTGGGGCTCTGCATGTACATCAGCGCCGTTTTTGATTAAGAATTGAACTATATCTTTGTTATTGCCTAATATGGCCCAATATAGGGGGGTGTGTCCATCTTTATCTTTAACATTGATGATGGCACCGTTTTTTAATAAGAGTTTAGCAATATCTAACCGGCCTTGATAAGCAGCTATATGCAAAGGATAAACTTGATCGTTATCTTTAATGTTTACATTTTTTGGTGTTAAGAGTGCTTTTATTTTTTGTAGGTCACCTGCCTCTATGGCTTGATGTAAAGGAATTTTATGTGATTTTTTCTTAGTATTTGCTGTGGTTTTTGTAGGGGAGAGGGCAACTCCTGCTTGAGTTGTACTGTAACCATTGATTAATAAAAGAATTAGAAGGACTATACGAAAGATGATAGGAATATTAAATAGATAGTTTTTATAATAATCCATAGCAAGAAAATTTGGTTTAGATTTTATACATGTAGAAATCTGTGAGGCGTTTTTCATCAATGAGCTAGAATTCTAGATTACAATAACTTTGGTGAATAACAATATTATTTATTTTATATTTTTCTGATAATACCTAATAATTAGGTAGATAGCCGATTTACCCATATCATATAGCCCATTAAAATTAATAGACCTTACCTAGTTGCAAATTTGAAATAAAGCCCCACTATACAAAGGTGAGGCTTTTTTTCTTAATAAACTTTGAATTAATAATGTTTACTCAAGTCTAACATTTGTAGCATTCGAACCACGAGGGGTGTCTATAGTTTCAAAGGTTACTTTGTGTCCTTCTTTCATCTCTAATCCTTTTACTTCGTCATCCAAAGCTGTTATGTGTACAAAATGATCTTGTGATGTTGAATCGGTGATAAAACCATATCCTTTAGATTCATTAAAAAATTTAATTGTTCCAGTTTTCATAATTTAAAATTAAATAAAAAAATATTGGTTTTAAATTTAGTACAAACTGATTAGAGTAGAAATAATAAAAGGATATTTTTTATTGATTTTTTTATTTTTCTCCTAATTACTTTAATGATGCTTATCCTCGCAGTTGTTTTTAAGATCTTTACGAGGGGGGCTTTGATCTTATGCTATATGTGTATCAAATACGGAATAGCACATTCTCTTAGCTAGATTCTTATTGGTTTATAATAATCTGAAGATATGCTTAAAAAACTGTAAAGGTGCTAGATAAGATATCTGCTGGATTATATGTTGTTACTTAGCAATGCTAACTGGATTTTTTTTGTTTCGGCTGAAAATAGAATCACGTCCAAAAATGGAAAAATGGATATATCTGCTGGGATGAGTTCGTAGATCTACTAAAAGTTTATCTAAGTTGGTAAGTGTGTGGTCAATATGTCCATAAACAGGTCCCTCTTCTACCATAGCCAAGATATGATGTAATCTATTAGCTAGTTGGCTAAGCCGCATGCTTTCTACTTCATTTGTTATTCCCTTCAACTGAAAAAGAACGGCCCGTATACCTATCTCTTTATCGGAAAGCGCACTAGAAATCTCTGCTATGTTATGACTGATCGTAGTTAAGTTCTTTTTGTTCGTATTAACTGCTTTGCGTAGTTCTTGTGAGGTTCTTTCCAAATTGCTAAATATAGAATTGATTCGGTCTGTATTTTCAACTAAATTTTGAACAAACTTATTGGTTAGCAACGTGATAGACCTAGCATCATCCAGTGCAGGTAGCGTGCTTTTCGCAAACTTAGTTTGTAAATCCTGTTCCATTTCAGTTGAAAGGGTATCGTAGCATTGCAGTGGATTTCCTTCTTTAATAATCAATTCGATTACTTTGTTCCCAAGCAGGTTGGTGTTTTCTAATCTGGCAATACTAGCATCGGTTAATTTAACGTGTTTGTCTACGGCAAGTGTTACACGTACCTGGTAGTCATTCTCTGGTAATATTTCTAAAGATTGAATTCTGCCTACTTGAAACCCATTCAGCATGACTTCATTGGCAGTATTGAGGCCTCTCGCATTCTTATACAATGCGTAATAGGTTCTTGTAGTTGGAAATATTTCTTTCCCTTTTAAAAAATTAAATCCTAAATAACAAATTAACAGTGTAATCGTTACTAAAAGGCCAACTTTTACTTCTTTGCTTAAGCTCATACAATAAATATAAGGATTAGAATGGAATAATGATTGATTTTTCTAATTCGAGTTTTAATACATTACTAAAATATATTTGAGGCTTTCATCTAAAAATAAAAATATCCTAAATTATGTTATGTACAATATGTATTCCTAACTTATTCAACAGGTTTTTTACTTTTGCTACATTTAATGTACCCGTTTACGGGTTTACACCCTTGAAAATAAGCTAAAAATAAATGTTTTATTTACTAACCAATCTATAAAAATATACTTGATAGTTGCTTGATGGCTGATTCTTCCAATTCAGGTGGCATTTTTTTACTTAAAAAAATAACGATTTTATTTCTGGATGACCTGTAAATAGGTATCCTCTATCTAGATAAAGTTCCATCCAAGAGCAATCATTTCCTTTCTTGGTTATGCAAGAGATCTAATACTGATATTTAATGTAGGTGGCCTGTGTGTCACAGGCCACGGAAGGGAAGTAGTACCAAAGACTACTATTTAGATGAACAAAGCTTACTGGAAATAGAGTTTATAGCATGATAGTGATAAGGCACGGAAATAACTTCTGCGCTAGGGGGAAGATTTAGGAATGTTGGTTGTGATGCTCGATGTAGTGTTTGTATTTTTTGAACCCTTCAAAAATAGCAGTAGCTATTTGATGTTGGCCAATTTTATTATTTAAATATTTTTCTTCTTCTGGATTAGTTATAAATCCTACTTCTACCAACACGCTAGGGGAGCTGGTTTGCCAAAGCACTAAAAGACCATCTTGTTTAACTCCTCGACTTTTTCTCTCTGTATGTTGTTTAAAACCTGATTCAATATGTTGTGCTAACTTTAAGCTATTTTCTGTATGTGCATTCTGATACAAAGAAAATAGTATATGTGATTCCGGAGATTTAGGGTCAAACCCTTGATAATGCTTTTTATGGTTATGTTCTATTAAAATTACTGAATTTTCTCTTTTGGTAACAGCCAAATTTTTACTACTTTTTTCTAAACCCATTGTAAAAACTTCGATACCGTGAGCAGACTTATTTTTTTCCGCAGCATTACAATGAATGGAAATAAAAACATCTGCTTTATTTTTGTTAGCTGTATGAGCTCTTTGGTGAATAGGAATAAATTCATCTTTTTGACGAGTGTATAATACTTTTACATCACCCATATTTTTTTTAATCAAGTTGCCTAGCTCTAAAGCTAGCTGGAGAGCTATATCTTTTTCTTTGGAAAATTTACCTACCGCTCCCGAATCTTTGCCGCCATGACCTGCATCAATGATAATTTTTTTTACCTTGTAACCTTTATTAGTAGGATTATTAAACCCTGCTAACAATAAAAGCATTAAAATAGATGTAAATTGGATAAAAAGTTTCATTTTATATCTTTAATTCGTGCCTAACATGATAAATTTACGCACAAAAATTTTATAAAGATAGAACTCAGTGCCTACAATTAAGTACGTATTTTTGCCTTTCCTATGGTCGTTATTGCCTGGTATGTCTCCATACTTGCCTAATAACCTTGGCTTATTGTCCCCAATAAGCGCTACAAATAAACAATATTTCTCAGAAATTGTGATGCAGCATCCTAGCAAAAAAGGGTCTTTGTATATTCCTCAAGTTGGACCATTCCCTTGGAAGAATCCTTATCGAATTTCATTTATAGAAATGCAGGCTGCATCTGCAAAGGATCAGACGGATGAGGCCACTGGTCCACTTAAATCGATTATTCCATATCAAGGTCAAGATTCTATTACGTTCGATGTTGAGCAAAAGAACTTCAATATATATGGAGCTGGTACCATTGGCTATGAGGATGCACAATTAACAGCAGAAAACATCTCATTAAATTGGGCTAAGCATACTATTATAGCAACTGGTAAGAAAAATGAACTTGGCAAGATAGATCCTAAACCAGTTTTTGAGCAAGGAAAAAACAAGTATATAGCTGAAGAAATTCGCTATAATTTTGAGTCTAAAAGAGGAACAGCTCGGAATCTGTTTACGAAGCAAGATGAGGCGCTTATTCGTAGTCATAAAGCTAAAATGGATACTCAAGATACGTATTATGCAGATCAGGTTGAGTTGACAACCTGTAATTTAACTAAGCCACATTACTTTATTCAGGCAAGAAATGTAAAATTTGTTAAAGATAAAAAGGTTGCTTCTGGCCCCTTTCAATTTTATTTCGATGGAGTGCCTACCATATTAGGATTTTTCTATGGTCTTTTTTATATGCCTACTGCCAAAACATCGGGAATCATACGACCTCAAATAGGAGAAGATGGCGAAAGAGGTTTCTTTCTTAAAGAAGGGGGATACTATTTTTATTTTAACGATTATATTGATCTGGCATTGAGAGGATCTCTTTACGCGAAAGGGCACTCCCAATTTTCAGCAAACATAAATTATAAAAAGCGTTATGGATATACCGGTACTGCTTTGTATACCAGAGGAATTACCAATCAGACAGCAGAGACAGCTCTACAAGAAACCAAAGAAAAAGAATGGAGGTTTCAGTGGAAACACAATACTGAAAACAATCGAGTAAGCAGTTTAACGGCTGAAGTGGATATTGAGAGTAGATCTCCTAGGCATGCTTTAGAAACAAGAGATAAGCCAGATCAGCTAAATGCAAAAACACAATCCCAAATTAGGTATATGCGTAAGCTCTTAGGTACTCCATATACGCTAAATACGAGTGTAAAACATAGTAAAGATTTTCCAAAAAACCTTACCCATATTACCTTTCCGCAAGTTATGCTAGGGACCATTCCCATCTATCCATTTCGATGGAGGAGTGGGGCATCAAGGCATTGGTATGAAGATATATATTTTAAACATACCTCCGAATTTCAAAATGAGCTTACCAATGTAGTTCATCGGGACACGTTGGATTTTACTAGACAAAACTGGTCTAAATTTTTGAAAGAAAGTAGGTATGGTGCAAAACATGCCTTTCCAGTGGAGACTAACATTAAACTCTTTACTTATTTTAACTTAAAACCATTTTTCAACTATATAGAACGTTGGTATTTTAAACGATTGGACTATAGATATGATGCAGCAAAAGATAGTATTTTGGCTGACACAATCAGCAGCTTTAAGAGGGTTTGGGATTATAATTTAGGAGCTGAGTTAAAAACTACTATATATGGTACGCATCTCTTCAATGAGGAAAGTTCTGTACAAGGGGTCCGACATCGCATTGAACCCTCCATAGATATTACCTATACACCTGATTTTTCTAAAGAAAAGTTTGGGTATTGGCAAAAAATCCAGACCAAGCATAAACAAGAAGTTCTAGATAAGTTTCAGTTGGGAGTATATGGTACCCCTAAAAATAAAGCCAGTGCTGTATTGAATGTAAAAGTAGATAATACACTAGAGCTTAAGGTTAAAAATACGAAAGATGCGTCTGCTAAATCAAAGAAAATTCCTGTATTCGAGTCTTTACATGTAGGTACAACCTACGATTTTCTTGCAGATAGCTTCCCACTAGGAGATATTAATTTAAATGCGAGAACACGGCTACTAGATAGCCTGATAAGCTTAGAATATACTTCTACGTATGAGCCCTATATATATCGGGGTAGAAGTCGTATAGAAGAATTTGCTTGGGAGCATGGTCAGGGACTTGGTACTTTAAAAAAATATACATTTAAAATTGGTACTACGCTAAAATCGAAAAAAAGTAGTAAAGAAACAGGAGATCAATGGGATAGTAAATCAACAAAAAAAGCTTTGGTGGAGGATTCGGATGATGAAGAAACAGCTTCAGTTATTTCCTTAGATTCTACTCAATACGTTGATTTTAATATACCTTGGCAGTTGACACTAACTTATCGCCAAAACTATACCTACGATATACCAAAAGATAAAAAAGAAACTACCAGGCAGTTGGAATTTAGTGGAGACTTAACTATTACTAACAACTGGAAAATAGGTTTTGGTAGTACCTATGACCTGGATAAAAAAGAATTAGTGGGTAGTGCTACCAAATTAAACATTTATAGGGACTTGCATTGTTGGCAAATGAGTTTTGATTGGTACCCATTGGCAAATAAACAATCCTACGAATTCTCTATTGGAATAAAAGCACCTGTATTCCAAGATCTGAAATATCCTCATAGCAGATCATACGATAAGGTGTAGAAACAAAATGGTGTAGATGTGTGTTTGAAAGAATTCGAAACTTTAGACTTTACATATACTAGTATCTTATTCATGTATTTTTTAGATTAGGAGAAAAGAAATGTTGATAAGGATAGTTGAAATTTAATTAATATAGGAATATGATTACATAGTTGAGTGGAGAATTTGATGAATCCCACATAAATTAGATGAATATGTTTCGATTAATTACATACATATTAATATGTTTACTGACTTTCCCTACCATACAGGCATCTGATAGGAAGGAAAGTAACTATGATTTGAACTCACCGCATGCTACCATGAATAGCCATTTGGGTGCACTAAGAGAAGGGAATGCAAATTATGAAATTGCAGCTAAGCCTTTTTTGCAAAATGATAGAGATCATGAAGAGGCTATCAAGTTAGCCATCGGTTTACAAAGTATTTTAGAGGAAAAACAAATACAAATAGATCTAAACGAGGTACCTCAAGAGCCAAATTATATAGATCCTACATCAAAGTCCCACTTATATCGGCTTACCGAATCCTTACCTGAGGTGTACCTAGTAAAAGTACATAATCAATGGATATATAGCGAAGCTACGGTAGCCTATATAAAAAACTTTTATGAGAAGAATTCTTTTTTGAAAGGGAAAAGTCCTTTACAAGGAATTCTTAAATATGTATATCGTAAGGGTTTATTTGAAATACATGGGTGGCAGTTGATGATGCTAGTTTGTTCTCTTTTGCTGGGAATTGCATTATATAAATTATTGCATTTTATACTACATAGATATTGCCAGTTTCTTGCTAAAAGCGAAGGATATAAAGAAATAACCAATCTAATACGCCCCATCAACCTATTTATCATTAGTTTCTTGGTTAGATTTCTGATAACCTTTTTGAAGCTACCTAAATTAGTTGAAGAAGGATTATTGATATATTGGAGAGGGTTTCTATTTTTTATTGGGATGCTGTTAAGCTATCACCTGGTTGATTTATTTACTTTTTACATTCGCAAACAGACTTTGGAGAATAAATTAAATTTCAATCTGGTGTTGCTGCCGATGTTAAAAGTTAGCCTTAGGGTAATCGTGGTTATTGTAGGAGTTATCGTTACGCTGCAAAGTTTTGGCTTCGATGTTAAAGGGTTGTTAGCAGGTGTGGGTATTGGTGGTTTGGGTTTTGCGTTAGCTTCACAAGATACAATCAAAAATTTTTTTGGCTCCCTTGTAATTTTAACCGATAAACCATTTAACATAGGAGATTATATTAATTCAGAAAATGTAGATGGTAAAGTAGAAGAAATTGGCTTTAGATCTACGCGAATACGTACAAACCAAGGTTCAAGTATTTATGTGCCTAATGGAAAACTAGCCGATAGCTATATAGATAATTATGGCCTAAAACAGTATAAACAGTTTAAGACCCACATCCCTATAGCTTGTACGACCCCTATACCCCTTATAGAAATTTTTATAGAAGGATTAAGAAAAATAAGTGAGCGTTGTCCAGCTTCGAGAGAAGGTAAATATTATATTTACTTATACGACCTAAAAAAAGCAATTTTTTACATTAGATTCGAACTTAATTTTGATGTTACCGATTATAATAGTGAGTTGGCAAATAGGCATGATATTTTGATGAAAATTATAAAATTAGCGAAAGCGTTAGATATAGAATTTGCATTTCCTACCCATACCTTGCACGTAGAAAATTTTGATAAGAAAAAAACACATCTTGTCGATTCTGATACTGAGTTAACGGATTTAAAGGAACGCTTACAAGCATTTCTAAATGAAAATAGCTCCATTATAAATACTTAAAGTACTAACCCAAGTTGCTAATCAATTTGTAAATTGGGAACTGGAATTTGTAGGTGGTATCAGGACTGAGCCCTAACACCGTGACTGAAATCATCAAAAATATACGTATTAAAGTAGTGCCCTCCTATTCTACGTACGAATAGTAATGATGTTTTTGGGGAAGTCCATGGGTTATCGTTGTTTTATGTCTCGTTTGATGACGCTTAGATTATTTAGATTTTACAAATTAAGGTGCACTTAGAATCAAAATTATGAAAGAGTTATTGATTATTATGCCTAAGATGGGGGAGAGTATCATGGAAGCTACTATTAGTAGGTGGCTTAAAAAAGAAGGGGATACAGTTCTAGAAGCGGAATCTATCGTAGAAGTAGCTACCGACAAGGTAGATTCTGAAATACCCACTCCGTATACTGGGAAAATTAAGAGATTTTTGGTGCAGGTAGGTGACATGGTAGCTGTTGGTAATCCGATTGCAGTTATTGAAACAGAAGATATCATCTTAGGGCAGGATTTGACAGATGCGACGCATGTCCCAGATAGGCCATCATCCCAAGTATTAATTTCTGAAAATCCTAAGCAAAAGATACAGCAAGGCATCTTGATGGATACAGTTGGTTCTTTCCCACTACAGGACCTAACAGGTAGATTTTTCTCACCGTTGGTTCGCCATATAGCTCAAAAGGAGTCAGTGTCGCTAGAGGAAATGGAAAATATCCCCGGTACAGGCAAAGATAATCGCGTAACTAAGCAAGATCTTTTAGCTTATTTGAGACATAGAAAAAAAACTAATCATACGTATAAAACCACTACCGTAGATTCGATCAAAAAGTATGCGAAGCCAGAAGACGAAATTATTCCCATGGATCGAGTTCGTAAAGTTATTGCAGAACGGATGGTTGAAGCGATGCGCACAGTTCCACATGTAACTTCTTTTGTAGAAGCAGATGTAACCAATTTGGTGATGTGGAGGGATCAATTTAAAGGAGCTTTCAAAGAAAAAACGGGCATAGGTCTTACTTATACACCACTTTTTATACAAGCCGTAGCTCGGACCATTCGCCAATTCCCGTTAATAAATATATCTGTGGTTGGAGAATACATAATCAAACGGAAAGCAATTAACATCGGGCTGGCTGTTGCACTGCCGGATGGCAATTTGATTGTTCCTGTTGTTAAAAATACTGATCAATTAAACTTAACCCAATTAGCTATTCGTGTTAACGAATTGGTACATAACGCAAGGCATGGACAACTGCTACCAGACGATATTGCAGATGGGACCTATACGATTTCTAACATAGGCTCTTTTCAGAATTTAATGGGAACGCCCATGATTATGCAACCCCAGGTAGCTATCTTAGCCGTAGGTGCAATTGTAAAAAGACCAGCAGTGATTGAAACAGCCCAGGGTGATCAGATTGCTATTCGACACAAAATGTATTTATCGCATACCTACGATCATCGTGTAGTAGATGGGTCTCTAGGAGGACAATTTGTTAAAAGTGTGGCAGATTATCTCGAAAATTTTGATGTAAGTAAAGGAATAGATGAAATTTAAGTTGTCTTGCTGCGGTCATAATTAGGTGCTAGTTATCTAAGCAACACTTATGAATCCTGTTATTCTTTCCGAAGCTTCTCTATCGTATGCTCACTAAGTCCTGTTACCTTTTGGATCAAGCCTATTTCACAGCTTTCCTTAAGCATATTTTTAGCTATAGCTAGCTGGTTTCTTTGTATGCCAAGTTCTATACCTTTAACTTCCCCTTTTCTTTCTAATTGTCTTGCTGCGGTCATAATGGTGTTTTTAAATTGTGGATATATTTCTGAAAATACTTCTAAAATCTCTTCTGCGCTGGCCTTACTTACTTGTAGAACATAATCTATACTGATGGATAAAATACGTTCAAAGGGCACCGTTTCCATTAACTTACAGTTTTCTTTTAACCATGTTATAAAGTTACTATCACTGGCTCTTTTTAGCAATAGTTGCATCATCGCACTTAACTCGTGATTAGCTAATGATAAATCAGATTCTTCATTGAGGTTAATAAGCGAAAAGAACTTTCCCATAAGCAATCTAGCCATCCAAGGTATCTCAAAGTAATCATATGTATACTCATGATAAGGGTACTTTTTACGTTTATTGCCGTTATAAATCACAAAATTGGCAATAATTGGTGGTTTTTTGTGGCCTTGCTTTTTATGTTTGATAAATAGCCCTGCGTTGTATTGCATGATACGCGCTAAGATAAATGGATCTACATTTCTTTCTTGCTCTATGTGAAGGTATATGGGGTTTATCTACACTTATTCCAAAATTATGAGTCTGCCTCCAAACCCCCTTCATGTAGACAACTTATAACTATAACTACAATTATATTTATTGGACCTTCTGCGAAACAAAAAATTAGGGCAATTTATCCCCTTACAAGGTATCTACACGTTCCTTTTTATATACTAAAAATATTTTCGCAGAAGGTCTATTTTTTATCGACAAATCTAAAGATTGCTTGCAAAGCTGCTAATCATTAACTAATATAGAGTCATCAGTGCAACATGAAGCTGTGTAAATAATTGCTCTACTAGATAGAATCCAGTGTGCTACTACTGGTATCCCCTCGATACGTTGGTTTTAATTACTATGAATATGAAACAAAATTATAATCTAAGACAAAGTTTAAGAGCTTGCACTTTTCTACTCAGTTTATTCTTACAAAGCTGCGATAGCTCTTTTGATTCCCCGCTTCCTGACGTAGAAGAAACTAAAAATAGTAATTCAAAATTAACGAATCAAATTGTTACCAAGGACCCAGTGGTCAAAGAATTAGCAGCAGAAAAAAAAGAAGACAAAGAGGTACAATATAATCTCGGTCAGATGTATGAGCAAGGAGAAGGGGTTAAAAAGGATGAAGAAAGGGCAACTGCATTATATATAAAAGCAGCCAATCAGGGCTACTGGAAAGCTTCTAATACGCTTTCTAAATTGGCTTTAGAAGAAAATGAGCTTGCTCAGGAATGGGTAATAGACAAAGGAGATAGGGATATTCAATATACCATTGGCCAGATGTATGAGCAAGGAAGAGGGGTTAAAAAGGATGAGGACAGAGCAGTTGAATGGTATCAAAAATCGGCCAATCAAGGACGTGCAGATGCACAAAATAGTCTAGATCTAATGTATAAGCAAGAGGAAGAGCAGCTTGATCCATTAGGGAAAGAGTGCCAGGAAGAGTTAGCAGCAGAAAAAGAAGACAAAGAGGTACAATAGGCCTCTTCCGAAACTTAACATAAGAGTTCAGCGGATAGTGTTCAAAAAAGTGTGTATAAGCGGGGCCTATAACAATAACACTAACAACTAACATAGTAAAACAATTTAAAAAAATGTACTAGTCAACATTTAAAAACAGTTATTTATTAGTTTCATTTTCTCCATTGCAATGTATACAACATATGCATGATATCCTCCTTAATAAAATCAATGATAGGCGCCAATGAGTCGTTCTCTAAAGCAGTATGAAAATATAAAGCTCCCCTCAAGAAATGATTTACTGAATCAGTCGTATAAAATTGAAATGGAGTGGGCACTTGTCCGCTTAATGTTACTACTGTAGCAGTAATCCCTTGAGATGTTTCTACTATATCTTCTTCAATAGCATAAGCACGTATTTGATGTTTAGTAGTAAGCTTATATGCATCTTCCAAGCAACTTTTAAGCATTTTTGTGTTATTTTTTACTAACTTATAGGTTATTTGTATATCAGCGGTAAAAGCAGGATAGTGTATATTAATCCAATAAGGCTCTGTTTTAGAAGAGGTATCGGGTACTAAAATAGCAGATTTAGAAAATTCAAAGTTATAAGGAAAACTGTCTGGCAACGATTGGTAAGCATGTGTAGGCAGCAAGATATAATTATAACCATAAGGCTTGGGCAGATAATCTAGTTTGTTATATAAAGAAAATGCAATAAAGATGCTAATAAAAGCACCTATTAGAAGTAAAAGTGAGAATGATTTAAACTTTTTTCTTTTCATTACCTTATTTTTAGTAACTTTTGTCTTATATTTTTTTACAATTATAAACTTAAAATGAATAAGAAAAGTACTTCTGTTTCGTAATTATGCCAACAACCTTTATCTTTGCTGAATATATTGAATAGTTGAACCCTTAATAGGGGATAAACCTATTCAAAAATTTTTACTCTAATTAGATTAAACAAATGAAAGAAAAAGCTGAAATTTTAACTTGGGATCCAAATATTACAAAACTTGGAATTGATTATAGTGATGAAGAACGTAAAGAATTAAGAAGACTTTATGAAGACACCTTAATACCTGTAGCTGAGTCAGAAGTTGTTAAGGGAACCGTAGTAGGTATTAATAACCGAGATGTTATCGTTAACATTGGAGTTAAATCAGATGGATTAATACCTATTTCTGAATTCCGAGATACACCTGATATCAAAATAGGAGATGAAGTAGATGTCTATGTAGAAGAACAAGAAAACAGCAAAGGCCAGCTTGTACTCTCTAGAAAGAAAGCTAAGCTGATGAAAGTATGGGAAACTATACAAGATTCTGCTGAAAATGGTACAATTCTAGAAGCCCTTGTAAAAAGAAGAACAAAAGGAGGTCTGATCGTAGATTTAGAAGGAGTAGAGGCCTTCTTGCCAGGATCACAAATAGATGTTAAGCCAGTACGTGATTTTGATATCTTTTTAGATAAAACAATCGATGTAACTGTTATAAAAATTAATCATCTTACAGATAATGTTATCGTATCTCACAAAGCAGTCATAGAAAAAAGCCTAGAAAATCAAAAAGTTAATATTCTTAGCAAGCTTGAGAAAGGTCAGATTTTAGAGGGTATCGTAAAAAATATGACGAGCTTTGGTGTATTCGTAGGATTAGGAGGTATAGATGGTTTGTTACATATTACAGATATTTCTTGGCGTAGAATTAACCACCCTGAGGAAGTACTGGAGCTAGGTCAGAAAATAAAAGTAGTTGTAACTGATTTTGATGAAGAGCGGAAGCGTATTTCTCTAGGAATGAAACAGCTTACGCCAAATCCTTGGGAAGAATTACCCGACCATATTCAGGTTGGCGCTAAAGTAAAAGGCAAAATTGTAAACATAGCTGACTACGGTGCATTCTTAGAAATTATGCCTGGAATTGAGGGCTTAATTCATATCTCTGAAATGTCTTGGTCTCAACATTTAAAGAAAGTGGACGAGGTAGTACATATTGGTGATGAAATAGAGGCAGTCGTATTGAGTTTAGACAAAGAGGAAAAGAAAATGTCGCTAGGTATTAAGCAATTGACTCAGGATCCGTGGGGCCGGGAAGATTTGCAAGAAAAATATGCGGCTGATACCAAACATACAGGAACTATCAAAAATATAACTCATTTTGGAGCTTTAGTGGAATTAGAAGAAGGTATCGATGGGTTACTTCATATTTCAGATTTATCCTGGACTAAAAAAATAAATCATCCTACAGATGTGCTTAAGTTAGGGGATAGGATCGAACTTCTAATATTAGAATTTGATAAAGAGAATAGAAGATTATCTCTTGGCCTAAAACAGCTAGATGAAAATCCATGGGAAACTTATGAAACAATCTTTCAAGTAGGTTCTGTACATCCAGGAACTATTACGAAGAAGACAGACAAAGGAGCTTTTATACAGCTTCCACATGATTTAGAAGGATTTGTACCTAAAAGACATCTAGTAAAAGAGAATGGACAAGAAGCTGCAGTGAATGAACAACTTGAGTTTGAAATCATTGAATTCTCTAAGCTTAATAAAAGAATCGTATTAGCCCATACAGCTAGCTTAAAAACAGCTAAACCCGTTGCTAAGAAAGAATTCCAACCGCGTAATGCAGGCAACTTTATTACGACGGCTGAAAAGGCTACATTGGGTGATATAGAAGAGTTGGCTACGCTAAAAAAACAGCTTGATGCTCAAAAAGAGGCTAAAAAAACGGGTGTGGTAGAGGAGCAACAAAAAGCAGGACGACGGCCTAAAGATCAGCAAGTAGAGTCTTAGTATGGCATAAGGTCGCGTGGCCGAGTGGCTAGGCAAGGGTCTGCAAAACCCCCTACGGTGGTTCGAATCCACTCGCGACCTCCGTAGCAAAATGGGTTGAGCGTAGCTGTTAGTGTTGATAGCGTATTCTTATATAACTAATGATACATCTTCTGCCTGGGTGGCGGAATTGGTAGACGCGTTGGTCTCAAACACCAATGATAGCGATATCGTGTCGGTTCGACTCCGACCCCAGGTACAACATATAAGGCAATAATGAGAAAAGGGTCGTAACTATCTGACAGTCGATCGGTTCTACCGAGTGATGTTGAGACAATTAAATATAATACAGCTCTCAGCTAATTTCATATGCAACAAGAACCCACCATGATCAATCATCTGATACAAAAGATGATCAAAGAATCTCCCCACAGGCATAAGCTAGAAGAAGCTACTATCATCCATGCTTGGCATCAAATGATGCCTCATTTAGTTAGCCGAAGAACCGTGCATATTTCTGTCAAGCAGCATCAAGTTTTTATTAAAGTTAACTCAGCACCACTTAGGCAAGAGCTACAAAATACAAAACAACAGATATTAGCAGTTTTACAAAATGCTTGTAAGGATTATGTAATTAGTGATTTAATCTTTATATCATAGGACTATAAGAAACACTTTAACTCTTTTGTTATCTTTGTAAATTAATACCTCTATATTAACTATCAGAGTTTATGTCTTTTGACCATTTTTATGTAACTTTTTATTTATGAAAATCGACTATTTTATGAATCAGAGAACGATTATAAAATTTATACTGGGTATATTTTTATTTGCTACAGTTTCGTGTGATTCATGTAAACAAAAGGAATTAGAGCGAGATAAAGCTCAAGTTGATGCAACATTAGAAATAGGAGAAAAAGTGGAGATATTGGGTAGTGTTACAAGTAGTGATAGAACCCAATTAGTTATAGAAGTAAGTGGGCAAATCCAAAAAAATAATATAAATGAAGCTAGTATACTAGGTGTGTTAGTCATTCCTACCGATAAGTTAGTTAAAGAAGCAGCAAGGGATTTTAGAGGAAGTAATAAAACCCTAGACAAAAACAGCACCTATACGAAGTTATCTGATAAAGATGATGATCATAGAGTAGTTTACTATGCTTCTGAAATTTCTGCAAAAAAGAAAGGGGCCGTTTCAGCAAAAGTATTTCTACAAGGGGGCTTGGAGCCAGGCAAATATAAAGCTTATTTGATGCTGCACAATTTGTTGCATGGGACTTATTATACTGAAGAAGGGAAGGAGTTTGAGATACCGAATGTAGGTCCTCCTACTGTAAAAACTACTTTCAGTAAGGCCAGGTCGCGTATAGATTCCAGCGGTCAATCTATAATAGAAGTTGTTGCTGAAGCAGAAGCTGCCAATTTTGGCACCATGCAAGGAGGATTTTTATTCATAGAGAAAAAAGATCCCAAAACTAGCTCACTGGAACTTCTAAGTGAATGGATAAAAAGTGATAAGGATTTACCTGTAACTACTGATTTTGAAAAACTTGCTGGTACATCGGATGTTATCATACATTCATTCAACAATGGACCTGGAAGTTCTCAGGCACAAGCTAACAATAACTTAGATACGAATGATACTAATGGTCTTTTCCAAAAAGGAGCTACTTACCACGTATATGCTTATTTATTCGAACTAGTAGGCAAAGAGAAGCGCTATGTAGTTAGCCAAGAAGATATAGAGCTTACCATTTCTAAAATTGAGGTAGAATTAGAAATGAAGGAAGGTAAGATAGTGAAGCTGTTCAAAGGACTTAATGATCAGCCGGATGATATTCATCAGATGAGTTTTTCGTTTACTGGAAACATAAAAAAGCAAGTAGCGACTTACAAACCTCAGGTAGGATTTATTCTTTCTGTTAAAACACTGGATATAGATCGTGATGAAACGCTCATCAAGAATTTACTAACTGTACCTCCTACCGATGGATACTATCAATTAGGGCAAAATGTAGCTTTTTTTAATCCAACTAATACTCCCGAAGACTTTACAGGTGATATAAAATATGAGCCTACTATTCCACAGATACCTGTAGAACTAGGACAAACATATCATATATATTTCTTCCTAAAAGATAAAGGTAGAGACGTCTTCTTGAGTACAAATCCTGTTTCGCTTGTAGTACCCAATGCAAAGTTAGAAGTAACAAAGTTTATAGCGAACAAAAAAGGTTCTGAATTTGTAGTTGAAGAAGAATCAAGAGTTGAAAATCAAAGATTTTCTGTTGGCCTTGGTAAAAAAATCAGCACAGGCTATGTCATATACCCTACTTCCACCTCTACCATTCCAAAACATTCTTTGGAAGATATCTTAAAGAATACAAATGGAAAAAAACTACCGTCAGATGATGATAAGGTTAAAGATACTTATAAAACCCAACTGGGCGATGCAAATATAGTTTTTCTAGATGAAAGTCAGGTAAGTACTGCATGTAAAAGTGTATTTGGTGCGATACCTGACAATACTGCCTATAATGTTTCGTTGGTTTTTTCTTGTGAGAATGCTGTTTTTTATAAAATTGTAGATCCTACTATAGGAGATCCACAAATACAACAATTTGTCTGGTATAAGCCAGACAAGATTGGTGGCGGACAAGGACCGGTAAACGGGGGGAACCCGGTGCACGGAGATAAATATGAATATAGCTATGGTGATAATTTCGCTAATGCCACCATTCATAGATTAATTGGCAAAAACAAGTTTAATGTAGAATTGAATGAAATCAAAGATGATCCAGGCAATAATGAAGCCCTTATAAAAGAGATACTTAGTCACGTTTTCAAAGGGCCAAGTGCCAGTGCTAATATTAAAAAATTTATGGAAAATATGGACACAGTTTAGCAAATAGCTATTGATTGTTCCCCTCATCCCAATCTGGCGCAGAAGCTCTTCTTCCGTGCCAGAGGTAAAGTATAACTAGAGAAAAAGCACGAAACTAAGTTCCGCGTAACCGTTCACGTATAGTCTAAATCAACCCCGTCAGTTGTCATCCCCGCACCGTACTCTTGTTCAAACTCGTAGGCATGTCTAGCGGGGATCCAGGTTGAGATCTCTGAGAGGTTACGATGAAAATTAAAATTTCCAAAGAGCGTTACGTGTTACTGGATTCCTGCCTAAGCTTGTCCCTGACTTGATCAGGGATATACCTTTGCCTTAATCGAACTAAATGGGGCAGGAGTGACATTCGTTGTGAGCACACTGTTAGCATGAATCGAGGGAAATCCAGCTAAATTTATCTTTAAACTCTTAATATATAGGTGTGAATGCTTACAGTTCCGCGCTAGAGAAAGGGAGGTTTTGAATTTAGTTTAGGCACAAGCGTGGACACTTGCACCATTGTGGAGGTTATTATGAAGTTAGCATTTTAACCAATCGCGTGAGCTTCTTTGAGTAGCGTATCTGCAGCTATTTCCACTAGATCTGTCTCTATTCTGAGATTATCAATAATAAAAGTTTGTCTTTCTGGGGTATTTTTACCCATATAGAAACTTAAAAGTTGATGGATAGGCGTGTCTTTTCGCAAGGTAACTGGCTCTATATGCATCTCTGGACCTATGAAATTCGTAAACTCATCGGCTGATATTTCGCCTAGCCCTTTAAAGCGTGTTATCTCTGCTTGTTTACCAATTTGTTGGATAGCCTGTTGCTTTTCTACTTCATTATAACAATAAATGGTTTTTTGCTTGTTCCTTACCCTAAATAAGGGGGTTTCTAGTAAATATACATGACCATTGCGTACTAGTTCGGGAAAAAACTGCAGAAAGTACGTAAGTACAAGCAATCGGATGTGCATGCCATCTACATCTGCGTCGGTAGCAATGATGACCTTGCGATATCTTAAGCCTTCCAATCCATCTTCTATATTCAGGGCATGTTGTAATAAGTTAAGCTCTTCATTTTCATAAACTAGCTTCTTGGTATATCCAAAACAGTTAAGCGGCTTACCACGTAGTGAAAATACAGCTTGAGTTTGTACATCTCGTGATTTGGTAATCGAGCCACTGGCCGAGTTACCTTCTGTAATGAAGACCATGGATTTATCGCGGTCTTTGTGCGTAGTATTATAATGAATCCTACAGTCGCGTAGCTTTTTATTGTGGAGACTTGCTTTTTTAGCCCTTTCGTTGGCTAGTTTTTTGATACCTGCTATTTCTTTGCGTTCTCTTTCCGATTCTAATATGCGCTTGAGCAATGCATCGGCCGTATCCGGATGCTTGTGTAGATAGTTATCGAGTTCTCTTTTTACAAAGTCATTGATAAAAGTACGAATAGTAGGTCCTTCTGGCCCAATTTGCTGAGATCCTAGCTTGGTTTTAGTCTGAGACTCAAAAACAGGTTCTTGTACCCGAATAGAGATAGCGCCTACTACAGAAGCACGTATGTCCGTAGCATCAAAATCTTTCTTATAAAAGTCACGGATGGTTTTAACAAAAGCTTCTTTAAAAGCTGTTAAATGAGTTCCTCCTTGTGTTGTAAATTGACCATTTACAAATGAATAATATTCCTCTCCATACTGGTTATTGTGAGTCAAAGCTACTTCTATATCTGTATCCTTCATATAAATAATCGGATAACACAAGGCTTCTTCATCTGTCTTACGAGCTAGTAGGTCTAGCAACCCATTTTTAGAAAAATATTCCTGACCATTTAAATAAATTTTTAGACCTGCATTTAAAAAGGCGTAATTCCAAATCTGCTCTTCAATAAAATGAGATAGAAAACGAAAATTAGTAAAAAGGGTAGGGTCTGGTTCAAATTTAATCAGTGTGCCATCTTTTTCTTTGGTAGGTTGGATAGGAGTCTCATTGATCAGTTTACCTTCTGAGAAGGTAGCTGTTTTGGTTGTACCTTCTCGGAAAGATTGTACAATAAAGTGAGCAGAAAGCGCATTAACAGCTTTTGTGCCTACCCCATTGAGTCCTACTGATTTCTGGAAAGATTGGCTATCATATTTTCCTCCCGTATTAATCTTAGATACACAGTCAACTAATTTACCTAGCGGGATGCCTCTACCAAAATCGCGTACGGTTACCTGCTTTCCACTTAACTGGATATCTATTTGTTTTCCATACCCCATCACATATTCGTCTATACTATTATCTATAATTTCTTTAAATAATACATAGATTCCATCATCTTGGGTAGAACCATCTCCTAATTTACCAATATACATGCCTGGTCGTAGGCGGATATGTTCCCTCCAATCTAAGGAACGTATGTTAGCTTCGGTATATTGATGGCTAGCCATATTTGTTTTTCTGTTTTATGTTATTTATGATCTTTTACCTGTGGTGTCAGGGCTAGGCCCTGACACGAACTTTCGATAACGTGCTGTCAGGAATTTCTTCCGACAGTCAACGTAAGGATTGAATTATTTTGAGCAATGAAAAAATAGTTTCATGCAATTCTCAAACTTATAAGCGTTATGCGGTATACATATCAAGTTTTTCTTCTAGCGCTATTTTGCTTACAACACCTACTATTCGTTCTATGGGTTCGCCATTTTTAAAGATAATCATGGTAGGGATACTTCTAATACTATATTTATTAGGGGCCACCGAGTTTTCATCTATATTCACTTTGTAGATGTCTGCTCTGCCTTGATAATCTTCTGCGAGCTCTTCTATAATGGGTCCCAACATGCGACAAGGGCCACACCACGATGCCCAGAAATCAACTAACACAGGTTTAGAACTTTTTAAAGCTTGATCAAAATCAGCATCTGTAAGGTGTAGGGATCTATTTTCTGCGCTCATGATATACGTTATTTTTATTTATAAGTTATAAAATTTGATAGCTCTGAAATATAAATATAATAATTTTTTTAATCTTATTTAATTGAATAGGTTATAAAAGGGACATTGCTAAGTAAAATGGTAAGTGGTTTCTGTTAGTTGAGTAAGTTTTTGTAGGAACTCGTCAGATGGATGGATACGATATTGGAGAACGCTTAAAATCACCTCGATAGCCTCTATCGTATCTATGATTTGGAGCTGAAGCTGACAATTACCTGGGGTTTTGATAATTAAATTTTCCAGTTCTTTAACAAATGCTGGGTTTACCTTTTCAATGGGTATAGGTATACTCAAATTTTTACTCAATTTATCTCTAACCTCACCGAGTAAGCTAATTTTTTGAGGCTTAAACTCCCACGTATCTTTTTGATTATACCTTTCTACGACGACACCACTTAGATGAACAAACATACCTTCTTGAAACATATGCTGATTTTTGAGAAAATCTTCTCCAAATAATGCTAATGGAAGTGTGCCTGCATAATCTTCTAAGGTAAATAAACCAAAAGGCCTCCCTTGCTTATTGATTTTGATGGTACATTCTGTGATAATACCCCCAAGTCTTGCCTCTCTTTGTTTAAACGAGAGCACATTTTGTGTATTACAGTCGCAAAAATAGGTGAGTTCTGTTTTAAATGGATCTAACGGATGTCCTGAGATGTAAAAGCCTACTATCTCTTTTTCCATTTTTAACTTTTCTAACATATCATAGGGCTCACAGACGGGAGGTTCTGGCTTTTTATATTGATATATCTCACTATCTGTAGCAAATAGAGACTGCTGTACGGTTGCTTTTTCTTTTTTTATCTGGTTGGCATATTGGATCGCTTTTACAATTAAATTGTTTTCAGCTGCTGGTGCGAAAAGATATTGCTTCCGATGTAGTTCAGTTAACCCATCCAGCGCCCCTGCCATAACCAGCGATTCGAGCGTCTTTTTATTGACCATTTTTAAGTCTACCCGTTCTACAAAAGAAAAGATATCTGAAAATCTGCCATTTTTTTCTCTTTCTTCTATAATATGTGTTACGGCAGCTTCTCCAGCACCTTTAATTGCTGTGAGCCCAAACCTAATTTGCTGATTGGAGTTAACATCAAAGTTGACCTGACTCTCATTGATGTCTGGTCCTAGCACTTGGAGGCCTTGTCGCACACATTCCTCCATGAAAAAGCTTATTTTGCCAATATCATTTTGATTATGGGTAAGCACAGAAGCCATGTATTCAGCCGGATAATGAGCCTTCAGATAAGCAGTCTGATAAGCAATGACAGAGTAAGCAGCCGCGTGTGCTCTATTGAATCCATACTGAGCAAATTTTTCCATCATTTCAAAGATTTCAATAGCGCTTTTTTCATCAATTCCCTGTTTTTTTTTGGCTCGTTGAATGAACACTTCGCGTTGCTTGGCCATTTCATCCACTTGTTTCTTTCCCATAGCCCTTCGTAACAAGTCTGCTTCCCCCAATGTATAGCCTGCAATAATCTGGGCTGTTTGCATCACTTGTTCTTGATATACCATGATACCATACGTATGTTTTAGAATATCTATTAGTAAAGGGTGTGGGTATTCGATTTTTTCTTGACCGTGCTTACGAGCTACGAAATTAGGAATAAACTGCATGGGCCCAGGTCTGTACAGGGCATTCATGGCGATGAGCTCTTCAAAGTGACTAGGCTGTAATTTCTTGAGCCATTGTCGCATACCTTCCGACTCAAACTGGAAAGTGGCGATGGTATCACCTTGTTGGTATAGCTCAAAAGTTTTTTGATCATCCAGAGGGAGCGTTTCTAGATCAATTTTTTTGCCATGGAGCTTTTCAATTAATTCTGTCGTATCCTTGATGATGGATAAGGTTTTGAGACCCAAAAAATCCATCTTTAGCATGCCGACCTGTTCTACAACAGAACCATCGTATTGGGTGATCAACAGATCTGTATTTTTATCTGTCTTTACTGGTATATATTCCAATAGGTCATTTGGTGCGATGATAATACCAGCAGCATGTACGCCTGTATGTCTGGCAGAACCTTCTAGTGTTTCAGCCAAAGCCAAAACCTTGCCTTCCAGGCTATCTGTATTTTTCCTGAGCTCAGCTAGCTCTAATACTTCTTCAAATGCTTCTGATAAGGTGATACCTAATTTTTCAGGCACTAGTTTGGTCAGGTAATTTGCTTTTTCAAGGGGTAATCCCAAAACCCGAGCTACATCTTTAATGGAAGATTTAGCGGCCATACTGCCGAATGTAATAATGTGAGCCACTTGATTTTTTCCATATTTATTGACCACATATTCTATTACTTTTTGGCGACCTTCGTCATCAAAATCAATATCTATATCGGGCATCGAAATCCTTTCAGGGTTTAAAAACCGCTCGAAAACCAAATTATAATGAATAGGATCGATGTTGGTGATTCCAATACAATACGCTACCACAGATCCTGCTATCGAACCTCTTCCAGGGCCCACGACAACTTTTAAGTTCTTTGCTGCTTGTATAAAGTCTTGTACAATCAAAAAATAGCCTGGGAAGCCCATTTGTTGAATCACCTGTAATTCATAATTGATTCGATTTTCTAGATCTGCTGTAATCAGGCCATATCGCTTTTTAGCACCTTCTATGGCTAAATGTCTTAAATAAACATTTTGGTCTGTAAAACCGGTAGGTACTTGGAAGATAGGTAGTAGAATGTCTCGCTCTAAGGAAGGAGTAATTATTTTATCAACGATTTCTTGCGTATTGATAATCGCTTCTGGCACATCTTGAAATAGGTTTTTCATTTCTTCACCAGATTTTAGGAAAAAATGATCACTATCGAATCGCATTCTACTAGGGTCATTAAAATCTTTGCCTGTTTGTAGGCATAATAAAATATCTTGTGCTAGGCTGTCTTGTTGTTCTACGTAATGTACGTCATTGGTTGCGATGACCTTCACTTGATATTTTTGGGCCCATTTAAGTAAGACGGTATTGCATTTGTGTTGATCCTTGATTCCATGCCGTTGTAATTCGATATAATAATCTTCTCCAAATAGCTCAAGCCATTCTAAAAAGATTTTCTCTGCTGCGGCTTCTCCTTTAGTTAAGATGGCTTGAGGTACTTCACCTGCTAAACAACAAGTAGTAGCAATCAATCCTTCTTTATACTTTCTAAGCAGATTCTTATCGATTCTAGGTTTATAATAATAACCTTCTAAATAACTGATGGAGGTTAATTTAGATATGTTTTGATAGCCGATTTCATTTTTAGCTAATAGGAGTTGGTGATATCTGGTTTTTTCTTTGAAATCATGCATATCAGATGCAACATAAAATTCACATCCAATAATAGGCTTGATAGCTTGTTTTTTAGCTTGTGCTACAAAATGAGGAACCCCAAACATATTACCATGGTCGGTAATAGCCAGTGCTTGCATACCTAGCTGTTTGGCTTTGGAAACTAACGTATTAATCTTGGCAGCGCCATCTAAAAGCGAGTATTGGGTGTGGCAATGTAAGTGAGTAAACTGAGTCATGAAATATCACACTAAAAGGCCTTCTAAAGACTTTCAAATATAAAGAAAAGTTGCAGCTTTGGCTTTAAAGTTTTTAAATAAATTCAGAAGAATGAATATACTTTAAATTTCGTAAGCAAATATTGCTTACAGATACTTCAACTAACAAGACATGTAAGTTATAGCGTATCATAGAGTTCTTCTGAAACCAAGAATTGAGTTTGCTGGACAGGAAAGAATTTGTGAGAAACTGAAGTGTGGTGTCAGGAGTTTCCTCCTGACACTCAACTATGAGGATTTTGAACAAATTACTGACGAAGCCAGAGGGCCAAGCGACGATTTTGGAAGAGCTCTAATATCGAACATTCATGTATGAATATATGTTTGTATGCTTGCTGTATGTTAACTTGCTTACTATGTATTTTGTAAACATTTTTAATGTCTTGTTAGTGTTAAAGAATTTGTAATATGCCAAATTATCATATTAATGGCCGATATCAACTAGTAGTCTGGGTCCTTACAATTGGATTGTTTTTACAAAGCTGCAATAACTTCTCTAACTCGATTATTCCTAGCAGAGAAGAATTGATAGGTCATATTCTAGAAGTAAGCAAACAAGCTGATATAGAGCAGTTAACAGAACTAGAACTTACTGCGAGTGGGGATCATCTTCAGGCGCTTGTACCAGAACAACTAGGATCTTCAGTGCAAATTTCTCCTAGTAAACAACAAGAGATGGAAAGAGATAAAAAGGACAAACAAAAGCTGACAGATAAGGAGATAGAGAAATTAGAGAAGAAAAAGAAAAAAGGAGATAAGTTAGCAACCGTTTCTAGTAGCAAGGGTAAGCCCCGAAAAGGATTCACAGATAAAGGTTGGTTTACAAACGAGGCATTAAATGCTCAGCTGCCTCTAGGTTATCGGCTAGGAGCAGCTTGTGATGATGGAGATTGCTTTTTTGATGCGTTGGCTCAATGCTTGAACCAGATTAAAAATACCGATACATATACAGTTAAAAGCTTACGCGAAGCTTGCCATAAATTTTATCAAAAGAATCAAAAATTAGTTACTGATTGGGATTTAGCTGACCTTAATGAGGATACACACAGCAAAGATAGATATGAGCAACATGAATATTATTATAAAATACAATATACTGCTGATGAATGTAATGAGGACTTCAATAAAGATATATGTATATGGGGTAGACCGTGGGTAGAAGGAGTAATGATATGTCAAGAGCTAAAAGTCAAAGGGATTTGCGTCATTAGTGTATCCAAAGAATCAGAAACGAATAAGCTTATACTTAGCTATTGTTTTCGGAACTATAAGTCTGGCCAAGAGTCTCCTGATGAAACGCCTGTTAATAAAGAAGAATTTCAAGCGTTATTAGAGAAAGGAGATATTCCTGTGCTAGTTAATGTAGAAGATAAATTTCATTTTGTTCCTTTATTAAAGGAATTAGAGAGTGAAGAGGAATTAGGCAAAAAGAAACATCTAGATAAACCCCAAACACAAAGTTTAGGAAGAAAAATAGAGGATGATAAAGATAAGGGCAAAGATAAAGAGAAAGATGAAAAAAGTGCAAGGGACTTAGAAGAGGACGATAGAATACGGGAATTAATAGAACGTACAAGAAAAGGAGACCAACAAGCCCGGTTTAAATTAGGGCAAATATGTTACAAGGAGTGGAAAAAACATAAAGGAGAAAAAGATTACCAGGATGCAAAAGACCATTTAACTCGGATAAAAGAAGGTAAATATAAACTCGATGCTGAGGATATGCTTAGTAAACTTGAGAATGAGCACTTAAGTTGGATGAAAGGAATTAGCCTTGGAGGTCATGAGGTTATAGCTGACCAATCAACGGCTATTAGTAGCAGGCCTCAACCAAACCTAACCCAGCCCAGATTAATTTTGTCTTTAGATGGAGGTGGAATTCGCGGAGTGTGGGAGGCTTATCTGTTAGATGCGTTAGAAAAGTACATAACTTCAAAAATCAATGAGCATTTTAATGATCCGGCTGCACCAAATCCCGAAGTGCGTTTAGGAGAATGTTTTGATCTGATTGCCGGTACTTCGACAGGAGGAATTATTGGATTAGCGATGCGTTTTATCAATCCTGATACGAATCGTCCGCGTTATCAAGTGAGTACAATATTGAAAGTATACCAGCGGTTAGGCAAATATATTTTTTCTATGTGGATTAGTAGCTGGGCTACAACAGCTGTGAACTTGATAGGAACTCCTAAGTATAGTCCTAAAAATTTAGAACAGGTATTGGAAAAAATGTTTTCAGCAGTAAATGCTAAGAAACAAGGGGAAAGAATTGTTAGGGAAAAAGTAAACTTAAGCGATTTACCACAATCAACTTTAATTACTACCTATGATGCTAAAAAGGAAAAGCTTAAGCTTCTTAAAAGTAATGTAGCAAAAACTAACCCTAACAAAGACTTTGCTACAGAAGATGCTGCTAGGGCTACCTCAGCAGCACCTACTTATTTTAAGCCAGCTAAGATTAGAAGTATCGGTGACAAAGAAAAAATACATTATTTCCTAGATGGTGGAGTTGCAGCAAATAATCCTACTTTCCACGCTTACGTGGAAGCTCAAATTAGGTTGTTTCCAGGTTCTAGTTTTCATGTTATTTCTTTGGGAACTGGATCATCCGAAGTGGGTTCCTTACATAAGAAAAAATCGTTGGGTGCTTGGGCTAAAGTGATTGCACCAGTGCTTATGAATAATAGTAGTGAAGCAATGGATTATTTTGTGAATCAAGTTACTGAAATAAATAAGGATCATTATACACGTTTGCAATTTGAACTTCCCATAGGACAAGCGGAATTGGATAATGCTTCCGAAAAGTTTATTGATGATTTAATAAATAATGCAAGAAATGTTATAGACAACAAGGATAGGTACAATTTTCGAAAAAAGGGTAAGGACAAAAAGGATAAGGACAATTTTCAAAAATTCAATGAAATTAAAGGAGTATTAGATCACTTTTATGAGCAGCGTGATTATTACGTTTTTTATCCGCTTGTAAAATTAGCTCGTACCCAGTTGAGAGATGATGATGGTTGTATTGATCTATCTCGTCGTTATCTAGCAAGTGATAAGGCTATGCACGAAATTCAAGAAGCACAAGAGGACGATCATTTGTTGTCAGGTGTAACTACCTTGAGTTACTTAACAGATCGTGCCATGTGGGATGTTGTCCATGGATTAGAGAACTTGAAGAATCATAATCTATTATCAAATGTGACCGAATTAAATTTAAGTGGTAATCAACTATCTCCAGGTACTTTAACGTATTTGAATGCATTTAATCAACTTGAATCTTTAGATCTTAGTAACATAGATTTAGATACAAAGGGTTTAAGAGGTTTGAAAGATGCTAAGTTTATAAAAGATAAAAAGCTAGAAGTATTTAAAGCTTATCATAACCCCCTTTTAAGTGCTAGCAAAAGTCAGACTATAAAAGTATTATCTAAGATGTTTAGAGGTTATAAAGATAAACGTCTCCAATTGATATTCGATTTGTCTATTCTAATTCCATTGGTAGAAAAAAGTATTGGTAGTCTTGGTGAAGCTAAAACTTTAAATACAATTATCGAAGAAATAATCAATGCAGTAAATGCGGGACAATGGGACCCTAATAATTTAAAGGGGGAAGAAATACGTCAGTTGAGAGACTATTGTAGTGATCGGATTTTTGATAATCTTGATAAATTGTTAGAAATATCTAGCGAACCACAGCAAGGAAGTAGTTCTGATTCAGGTTTAGGATTTTTAGAAATATCCGATAGCTCTGGACAATCTAAGAAACCTAAAGCATCTAAGAAGAGTAAAAGAAAAAAGAATAAGTTATCTAGGAAAGCTAAGAAGATTGATAGGAAGCTCAATCAGATACTGCAGGATGATAGCAAGTTTGATGAATCGGAGAAAGTTTTATCTAATCTCGAACCGAATGCTCAGAAGTTGTTCATGTATATAGTTAGTTTAAATGCAAATAAAATTATTATAGATGAACTTGTTGATCGTCTAACTACTCATACTAATTATTCAGCTGAAGAAAAAAAACAATTTAAAAGTTATATCAAGGGCTTATTACGTACTTTACAAACTGCTGGCCTGATACAAATACAAAAGAAAAAATCAATTAAGATAAAGTTTGATGTAGTAGAAACATATAGACATACGCAAGGTTTTACTAGTCAGCAAAATATCCAAGAAAATGAATTGCTTTCAAGCCTTTATGATGCGTTTTCATTAGATCTGACAAAACTTTAAATAACTTAGACAAAATTTATTTCACCATACCTACCTACAGCTCTGATCTGAAAAAAATTCGTGCAACGGCAAATATTTAGTATATTTAGGAGGCATTTAAGCTGTGCTTTGAATAGAATAAGATGTATTATCAAGGGGCTTAGAAGTATTAAAAATGGTGATATTAATATTTAAGAGATGGTTTGATGCAAAGTATAACTACTTTTAGTTGTTTAGAGGATGTTATAAAAAATGTATAATTAGCTTAACGTATTAATATCAATAACTTGAGACCAGAAAGTAGCGGTACTGTTAAGAAGGCTAAAGAATTGAACTGGAAAAGTATAAATGTGGAAATCAAGTTAGTTTTTAACTTAAATGATAGATAACATGATGAAACAAGTTCACCATTCAGGTCATCGAGTTATGTCTCGTATCCTATTTATAAGTTTGCTTTTACAAAATTGTTTTAACCCTAATACGCCCATCACGCCTAAAAATCAAGAGTATGTACAAGCGACTTCTAAGCTAGTCAGACAACCAGAGTATGGTATGTTAATTTTTAAAGACCCTATTATAATACACAATAATGTAATACATAATAATGAGCCGCTTGATGTTACTAATAGCTCATCATTACTTGAAGGAAATTCTACTAAGGAACAAGTGTTAGAAGAATCCTATCCTACGTGTTGTAAATTAAATGACTTATCTAATAGCCAATCTGAGCAAGGTATACATGTTGTGAATTCTATAGTTGAGCAAAAAAAACAGCAAATGAGGCAACTTATAGCTGATCAACAGTCACAAGCTAGTAAAGTTATTGTAGCTCCTGTATCACCTAATCCAGTGTCTAATATTCAAGATAAGAGCATGGCTATTAGCTCAGTAAACAGAAAGCTTAGATTATCTAGTGACCTAGTAGATAAATACCTTGTAGCCTATGGAGGGCATCAAGTTAATCTCTGTGAAGGGGCTGGTATACTCCAAGCAAACGTAGAAGAAAACCTCCCTATGGGATTTAGTAGAAAACATGTCAAGTTGCCTGTACATGTAGAAGCGGGTATTTGTATAGAAGATCTAGCTAGTCTGAGTGAAGTAGAACAACGGCAACTTATCCAAGTGCAATTACCGGCTAACCAACCAGGGTATGTGTATATTGGTAGAAGAGGACTTCTAGGAGGAATGAAAAGGAGTTTTAAAAAAGGCCTTGAAGATCAAAAAGAGAAAGAAAAGGAGGAGAACCAAAAAACAAACGGTGATGAGGGGGATTTAAAAAATCACAAAAACTTATTGCATCAAGCTAATCACGGAGATAGTGAGGCTCAATTTCAATTAGGTGCCCAGGCGTACATTGGTTGGCAAAAAGAAAAAAAGAATTCTGCCTATCAAGACGCAATCAAATGGCTAGGCAAATCAGCAGCACAAGATAACCAAGGAGCAAAAGCCTTATTAATGGCTTTAGAAAAGGAACAAAAGACAAAAAAGGCTCAGTCAACCTCCTTGCATATAGCTGTTATTAAGGAAGATATGGCTTTAGTTAGCCAATTAATAAAGGAAGGAGCCGATATAAATGCGAAAGATAAAGATGGAAACGCTCCATTACATATTGCTGTCAGTAGAGGCCATTTGGAATTAGTTAAATACTTATTAGCTCAACAACAAATAAATAAAAATATTAAAAATAAAGAAAGAGCTAGGCCTTTGCATCTGGCAGCTAAAAAAGGGAATAAAGATTTAGCTAAAATGTTAATAGATGCAGGAGTAGAGATAGATGCTCAGAATAAAAAAGGATACACTCCTTTACACGTAGCAGCTAAAAAGGGACATGCAAAATTAGCTCAAGTATTGATAGACGAAGGAGCACAAATAAATACTCAGGATGAGAAAGGGTACACTCCCTTGCACGTGGCAGTTAAAAAAGAACACGGGAAATTAGCTGAAGTGTTGATACACTTAGGAGCGGATAAAAATGTTCAGGATAAAGAAGGATACACTCCTTTGCATGTAGCAGTTAAGAAAGGACACAAAGGGCTGGCTAAGGTATTAATACGTAGAGGAGCGGATAAAAATGCTCAGGATAAAGAAGGATATACTTCCTTACACGTAGCAGCCAAGAAAGGATACAGCAAATTGACGGAGTTATTAATACAGGGAAAGGTAAATATAAATGCTAAGAGTAACAAAGGAGGATACACGCCTTTGCATATGGCTGTTATCTTAGGACATACAGATATAGTTAAACAGTTAATAAAAAATGGAGCAGATAAAAATGCTAAAGACAATGATGATAATACTGTGCTCCATATGGCTGTTGGTAAAGGACAACTAGAATTATTTAAATATTTGTTATTAGTGGAAAAAATAGCAGATATAAACGTCAAAAATAAAAAAGGATCTACACCTTTACATGTAGCTGCTAGTGTAGGAAATATAGACTTAATTAAGGAATTATTAACCTTAGGGGCATTTAAAGATGCTACAGATAATGCTGGTAATACCCTTTTACATTTGGCTGCAGAAAGGGGTCACTTAAAATTAGCTCAATACTTATTAAAAGAAAAAATAGCATATATAAATGTTACAAATGAAGCAGGGTATACCCCTTTGCATATGGCTTCTATTGCTGGACATACAGATTTAGTTAAACAATTGATAACTTCAGGGGCAGATAAAGATGCTCAAGATAAAGATGGTTATACACCTTTACATTGGGCTGTTGTGAAGGAACATATAGAAGTAACCAAACAACTAATAGGATTAGGAGCAGATATAACTATTCTAAATAAATTTGGCTATACCCCACTACATTTGGCTATTAAATCGTTAGGCACTAAAGCAGATTACTTAGAACTGACTAAGCAAATAATAGATAAATCTAAAGATATAAATATCAGTGATCAGGAAGGTTATATGCCACTACATTGGGCTGCTCAGATAGGCCATGTAGAAATAGCTGAGCTATTAATCAAGAAAGGAGCTAACCTAGATAGCACCAATAAGCAAGGTAATACCCCCCTACATATAGCTATTCAAAGAGGGCACCGAGATCTAGCCAGATTGTTAATACAAAAAAAAGACGTAGACATAAACATTTCAAATAAGAATAATCATACTCCGCTTGATGTAGCTCTTGAAAAGAACTACTTAGGACTAGCTAAAGTGTTGAGAGAACAAGGAGGAGTGGGTGGTGAAACCCCAAAGGAGGCTTCGAAGAGCGTGACAGATATAGAGAAAGATAAAAATAAAAAAGAGGAGCAAGGTGTGTATATAACTAGTGAAGAAAAACTACAAGAATTAGTAACTAGCAAATATCCTTTGCACGATGCAGTTAGAAATCGAGATGAAGCCAAGATTGTTGAATTATTAGCTTTAGAGGTTGATGTAAATATGAGAGATAGCAATGGTAATACACCATTACATGTAGCTCTCAAGCATGGATATGAGAAAGAAGCTGAGATATTGATAACGCAAGGGCTAAATCTTGATATTAACATACAAGATAAATATGGAGATACATCTCTACATTTGGCTCTTAAGCGAAATTGTCATGATATAGTCAAATTGATAATCAATAAAGAAGAGGCTGATATTAATATTCAGAATCAGGAAGGTATTACCCCTTTATATGAAGCTATTGTGAATCGTAATGAAGAAGTAACAGCATTGTTAATCAACAAAGGAGCAGATGTTAATGTTAACGTTTCAAAATATGGAGAAGGCACTCTTTTACATAGGGCTATTAGGAGAGGGTTTAGTGAAGGAATGGTAGCATTATTAATTGAAAAAGGGGCAAATGTTAAAGCTGTGGATTCCAATGTCAATGTTATTACCTCTTTGCATTTGGCTGCTGAGAAGGGATATAATGAAGAAATGATAGCATTATTAATTGAAAAAGGAGCGGATGTTGATGCTGTGGATCGCTTTGGTAATACCCCTTTATATGAGGCTATTGTGAATCGTAATGAGGGAGTGGCAGCATTATTAATCACCAAAGGGGCAGATGTTAACGTTTCAAAACGTAAAGAATCCATTTTACATAAGGCTATTGCGGTAGGTAGTAAAGGAATGGTAGCATTATTAGTTGAAAAAGGAGCGGATATTAAAGCTGTGGATAGAGAGGGTAGCACTCCTTTGCATTTGGCTGCTGGGGGGGGATATAAAGAAATAGTAGGCTTATTGATTGAGTCAGGAGCGAATGTTAAAGCTGTAGATAGAGAGGGTAGCACCCCTTTGCATTTGGCTGCTGGGAGGGGATATAAAGAAATAGTAGGCTTATTGATTGAGTCAGGAGCGAATGTTAAAGCTGTGGATAGAGAGGGTAGCACCCCTTTGCATTTGGCTGCTGGGAGGGGATATAAAAAAGTAGTAAAATTATTAATCAAGGGAAGAGCAGATGTCAGCCCGGGAGATGAATATTTTATTAATTCTTTTTCTATAGCTGTTGTGAGAGTATATAAAGAAGTAGTAGAATTTTTAAGTGGGAAAGGAGCAGATGTTAAAGCTGTGGATAAAAAGGGTATTACTCCTCTGCATTTGGCTGCTAGGGGGGGATATAAAAAAGTAGTAGGCTTATTGATTGAGTTAGGAGCGGATGTTAAAGCTAAGAGTAAAGATGGTACAACTCCTTTGGATTTAGCTTTTAATTACAAGCATGCAACGGTAGTAGAATTATTAATCAAGGGGGGAGCAGATCTTGAGGTTAAGGATGAAGGAGGTAAAACTTTTTTGCATCTCGCTGTTCAACGAAAAAATAAAAACTTAGTGGCATTATTAATTGAGAAAGGAATAGATATTAATCATAAGAATAAAGATAATGATACTCCCCTACATATAGCTGTTGGGCAGAAAGATAAAGAAATAGTAAAATTATTGATTAAAAAAGGGGTGAGTCTTAAAGCTAAGAATAAAGCAGGTAAAACTTCTTTGGATCTAGCTATAGAAGCTGATGATCAAGAATTAGTTGAACTGTTAACACATGGACTTGAAGGTAAAGTAGCAGAGTCCCAAGGTAGCTTTGCTCTAGAGACAGGGGGCGTAGAAAAAGATTTGTCAGCAGAAAGCCTTGCGGAAGCAAACTTTTATAACCTCAGCAGCAACCAGTCCGCCTAATACTATAATTGGAATTAATTTGGGCTTATAGGTATAATACACTTTTTAACGCCTGAATTGTTTTATCAACACTAGGCAAAATTTCCTGAACTAAAGTCGATGCATAGGCTAAAGGTACGTCCGCACTATTTACTTTGATGATGGGTGCATCTAAGTAGTTGACCCTTAAGAACTCATAAATAAGGGATAAATCGAATGAAAACAAAGATTTTTGAAGAAAGATAGAG
>MKUM01000099.1 GCA_001897825.1 Candidatus Amoebophilus sp. 36-38 | reverse complement strand
CATATTTGTTGATATAAAAAAATTATCAAAATCATAAAAAGTCGTGATCAATGTAAGTTAAAAGAGTGTGAATGGCGTTTTAATAACCCTAATCCACAAAAGCAGCTTTCTATTTTAAAAGAATGGTTAAACAATTAACATTAAGTCGTTATCTAGGACAGCCCCTAAATATATATAAATTGATAAAAAGTGATTAAGAAAATTCATGGTTGCTGGTGAGAAAATTTCTTTCTCACAATCGCTTAACTATCAACTCAGGTTATTTAAGTTGCTCCAGACTCTTGCCAACTTTATTTATATAAGGATGTCCATCAGGGTACAAAGCTTTAAACATCTCAAGAGCTTGCTGGTAATGTTTGAAAGCTCTTTGCCTTTTATTCAAGTCTTCATAAACCATACCTACACTATACAGTGAATAGGCTGTATGTGAATGATTACCTTTATGTATAGCCTTTCTCATTCTAAGAGCTTGCTTTACATGATTTAATGCTTCTTTAGGCTGTTTTAAAGCTTTATAAACTCTTCCTACACTATCCAATGAATAGGCTATATCTGGATGATTACCTTTATGTGAGTTCTTATACAATTTACGTCTCATTTTAAGAGCTTGGGTTACATAAGCCAAAGCCTCACTAAACTGACCTAAAACCCTATACACCTTCCCCACACTATCTAATGATTCAGCTAGATCTGGATGATTTCCCTTATGTGAGTTCTTATACAGCTTACGTCTCATTTCAAGAGCGCGGATCACATAATCTAGTGCTTCTGCAGGCTGGCTTAAAGTCTTATATATTTTTCCTATACTATCCAACGAATAAGCTATATCTGGATGATTACCTTGATGTGCTTCTTTATACAACTCCGATCTCATTTCCAAAGCCTTCTTATAATATTCTAGAGCTCTTTGGTATTGTCCTAAGTTTTGATAAATTGATCCTAAGTCATTAAAGCAGGTAGCCATATCGGGCTGAACTGTAGAAAACAATTCCTGATATAGTTTACGAGCTTGTCTATTATACTCCAAAGCCCTTTGATAACTACAACTTACATAGTTATTATAATTTGAAAGACGACTAAACAACTCAGCCAGTAAAGGCTTTAGAGTTACCTCTTGATTTAAAATTTCTCGGCCTACATTTTTTAAAACATAAGTTACACTGTTTTCATATAGCCTCGCTTGATCCCATGTATTATCAGGCACTTTATTTACTCTAGGCATATGCTGGGATACTGCTTTTAAGAGATTTTCTAATATGTCTTGATTTGACAGTTTCTTGCCTCTCTTCCATGCTTTATATTCTTTGCATGCTGCTTGTATTTCTTGGTGTATTTGTATGCCTACTTTGTTCGAACAATTTATGATAGTTATGAGAGATAATCTTTCTAATCTAGCTAATATGGCATCCAATTTTTCTTCACTACTTATCTTTAGCAACTCACTTACTAATGATAAAGGTATAAAGTCTGGATCTAAGTAGGCACTATACCGCATCACTAACTGAGCATATAAATAAAGCGTTTCAAGACCTAACGTTGCCTCAGGTAATATAAGTTTACCTTCCGCTTTTCTATGTCGATCCTTAAGTTCCTGTAATTTTATAATATACCTCCCTACATTCATAGTTTTTATTACTTCAATATACCCTGTAGCCAAAACTAACTTTTGAGGAATTAAACCTACTTCTTTAATCAGTGCCTGTATATCTCCTTCATCAGGCTGTAAATTGTGCAACCTCTTTTGAATATACGTTTTACCTTCCTCAAACGTAAAAGCATCCAGCCCTACTTGGGGATAGCAACTAGTCCCTCTTTTATCTCGAGTAGTAACAATAACTTCTATCCAAGGAGTTCTATGTAACAAGCAGTCACGTATTAAAATTGGGTCAAATAAATTATCTAAAATCAATAAGACAGGCTGCTGACGGTCTGTCAAAGTATTATAGATCAGTCTAGTTAGCTCTTTTAAATAGTTAGTAGCATTTTTTCTAAGTTTATCTAGCTGCTTATTATTAATTCCCAGTTCTTGTGCTATGTTTTCATAACCTATTATTAGTTTATCTTTATTTTCTGCTGTTATCCAACGTACAGGACGCTCTTTCTTTCTAAGATGTCCATATTCTGCTACTAATGTACTCTTACCCACTCCTCCGTGACCATACACTATACATACGCCTCTTTCGTTTAGCTTTTCTCTTAACTCTTGCTGCTTACTCAACCTAGGTACATAGTTATTTAGCTGCTCTTGCCCGATATAACTGTGAAGCTTGGAAAAAACAGTACTTACTGGAATATATTTGTCTTCTTCTACCTCTCCCTTCAACTTAAACGCTTCCTCCTTATATACATTGATCTCCTTACTTATCCTGCTATCCAATGCTACTATCTCCTCCATACGCTTTTGCTCATATGCCTGCCTTTCTCCCTCCGTTACATTAGTAGCTGCAGCTATGGCATATTTCTGCAATTTTTCTATAAATTCATCAAAAATTTGGTCCCGATGATCTATATTATACAAATCCCTTATCAACCTTAATAATTCCTCAAAATAGTCATTATTGGTAAACTCAGATGAAATTTTCTGACGTAACATAAATGGTAAGCTCTCTTCTGGTGTACCCTCCAACAAAATAGGGACAATTCTATTGCCCCTTTCTGTACTATATCTAACTAAGTATTCTATTAGCTGTCCTTCCAACCTAGCTGCATCCTCCTTTTCTTTAGAGTTTGCTGCTCGGTTGTTATACTTTTCCAGATATAACTTAGTCCCTACTACAACTACCCAATCAGCTTTCTCTATCTTTTTAACAAACTCATTTAAGTTATTACCTTTTCTAACTGACCATCTATCTAATAAAACCTCGATCCCTGCTTTATGTAGCATCTCGCAAAAACGTTTGACCCAATACTCATGGTAACGATCCCCCCACGCATAGCTAATAAAGCAGGTAGGAGGCTTAAGCTTTTTGCGCTTTAGATAAGGCAGTATATCTCTTTCCATAAGCTTCAAGTAAGCTTTTTCTTTAATAAAATATTCAAGGCTAAAATTCTCTTTCTCTGGGATATCGGTAAGGCCTACCTTAACCATATTAGATGCTCTTAAATGGCTGGCAACTGGTTGATTACTTGGAGTACCTGCTTTTAAAGTAGATAGAATACATAAGATGATAAGGAAGGTTACATAAATTATATTAGTTTGGTTAAGTAATTTCATCTTTTTTTATTTTTTCTATAAAGCTTACTTTGTTTTAAAATCATTATCAAACAAACTATTGCAAATATAAAATCCCACCTGAAGTAGCCTAATGGCACTCATTTCTCAATACCAACTAACTTTAATTTAAACGAATCCTAATAAATAATTCAAGTTGCTAGTTACATATAAGTATTTTTTGCCTGGATTGCCACGCTAACACTCTCAATGTCTATCTGCAAAGTCATCGTTAGGCAACGCAAAGCAATCCACAATTATTACTAGCAAGCATAAAACTAAATAACAATATACTTAAATATAAATAATAGTCTATCCAGAAAACCTGCTATACTACTAGTGACTTAAGTTAAATATTTTTTTTAAAACTGCTTTTAAACCATGTAAAAGTAAACTTTAACCCTATTACTTATTTTGGAGAGAAGATTACAGATTAATATATATTTTCAGTTTATACATGTATCATTTTCCTTACTTATAAATTCTTAATTCCAAGTTCCGCTTTCTCCAAGCATAAAATATCCAATTCCTCCTTGAGGCAATTTCTCTGAACTTTTTATAAGAGCCTTAGCTACACATTCAAAAACTTTTTGATGAGAAACTATAATTAAAGGTTTGGCGTCATTATAATATTCCAGTAATGCGCTAGCCAAAGCTTGCAATACTCTTTCCTGAAAACTTTCTTCATTCTCCGCATCAGGTGGTACCTGGGAGATATTAATCATTGAGCTATAATCTCCATAATAACGTTCTTTCCATTCAGCTTTAACAGCACTAACTAGGATTCCTGTTGCTTCCTCAACTTTTTTAGCAGTCTCAATTGCTCTTTGTAAAGAGCTTGAGATCATTTTAGGTTTAGAAGAATTAGCTAACAATCTTTTTAAGATTTCGCCTGCTTCACATGCTTGTTGCACACCTATATAGTTTAATCCTAAATCCTGGGGTCCTTTTAATATATCTTCTGGCCCCCAATCTGTTTGACCATGTCTTACAAAATAAAAATCATAAAGATAGGGTAATCTGTTATCTTCATTTTCAGTATTCATCTTAGCTCTTCGATACACCCAAGCTAAGTTATTTTGTACATTTGTACCAGGTTGCTGTATCAACTCCCGAATCCATCCTAAAGCTTCTTGATAATAATTTTTATTTACTTCTATTCTATTTTTCTCTAACTTATCATAATACAGAAGTCCCACCAATTTGTATTGCGCAGCTTTATTTCCCTGTTTAGCTGCCTCTAAATAGTATCCTATTGCTTTTTCTTTATCTTGCTTAACTCCTATTCCTTCTTCATACATCCGACCAAGGGTATATTGACACCATGTATCTCTATGTTTTACTTCTGCCCTTATCATACTTTCGACAAATATATTACCTTCTGCAACTAGCTTCATAAGTGCATCAGAAGCTTGTAACTTCCCTTGCTTAAGGGCTTCTATATAATATATTGCTGCTTTTTTCACATCTTGCTCAACTCCTTTCCCTTGCTCAAACATCTGACCAAGAGCATACTGAGCCTCTTTATTTTTTTCTAGTGCCTTTTCTTTTATCCAAGCCTGAGCTACATGATCTCCTTTCAATGCTAGATTACTAAGAGCTATAAAAGCATCCCAATATGCTTGGTCGGCTGCTCTCATATACCAAGAAGATGCTTGTAGGTTATCCTTTGCAACTCCTTTTCCCTGTTCATATATCTGGCCAAGGGTATATTGTGCTTCCTTACCGTTTTCTCCTATTGCTTCATTCCTAACCCAATCTCGAGCATGTTTACATCCTTTTAACGATAAATTTCTAAGTTTGCTGGCGGCATCTGAATGTTTTTGCCTATCTGACTCGATGTAATATTCGGCAGCCTTGTCTACATTTCTTTTAACTCCTCTTCCTTGCTCATAAATTAGACCAAGGGTATACTGAATTTCTTTGTCTGTGTCTTTCTCTGCCCTACTTATTATCCAGTCTAGAGCAACTTTATGCTTTTTTAAAGCCAGTTTTACGAGATGGTCAACAGAATGAGAATGTCCTTGATTCGCTGCTTTAATATACCAATCAGCTGCTTGTATTTCGTCTTTTTTAACTCCCTCCCCTTGCTCATATGCAAGAGCAAGACTATATTGAGCATATTGCCAACCTAAGGTTGCACTTTGCGTTAAGAAATCCAAGGCTAATTTATTCATTCCTTTATTTTTAGCTTTACAAGCTAGAAAACGTTCATTTAAAAATTCAGCGCATTTCTGTTGTGAAAAATTTGAAGTAGGAGTTATGAAAATAAATGTATTAGGATACCCATCAACAACTGATTTTATTTTTTCTTGGCTTAAAGAAGTAGTTCCCCTTAGATCTATTTTTTTAGGCTGAGAAGCTTTTAAAATTATGTTGTCTAACTTCAAGCAATCACGTACTCTAAGTTTTAATAGATGGTCTGCTTGTAACAAAATAGTTTTAATGCTTGAGTTATCTAGTATAAGATGAGTTACACTAGGCATAACAAGCTCCCTTTCAATTTCCATTCTCCAACCTATTCCCCAAGATTTAGTAGTTATTGCTTTCAGTCTAGAACAACCTGACACATCTAATTTCTTAATATGATCTAATTTAAAAGATATCAGTATAGTTCTGGTCAACGCATTACAGTTTTTTAAATTCACATACCTGAGCTCTTGTTCCCGGACAGCTTCTAACACTTCTCGTTGTTGAAGAGAAGACAGTTGGGTCTGGTCCATTTCTTGAAGCTTTTTTTCTAATAGGCCTGCTGGTAAATTTTTTAGATCTTGCTGAACTTTTGTATGTTGTTCTTTCACCTCTTGTAGTTCTCTAAAAGCTTGGTCGGGACCATACTTACCCGACCATAAACCTGTTTGCAACTTGTTCATGTCAGGAATCTCCCTGGATATTAATAAATGAGCTAAGTTATTCGAGGAGCTGGTAAGAACTTTTTCTTCTTTGGTAGTATGTTCTAACTTTATAAATCTCTCCATTGCATCTAATCGAACGTTCTGTATGACTGGCCTGTACCGATGAGCCACAAAGGGTTCGAGATGTTCTAATAGCTCGAGATGTAAGGGTGGGTTTTTCTTATTTAAAGCAGTTTGCAAACGCATCAGTTTGGTAAAAAGCTGTTTGATCATACCAGGAGCAAAAGTAACTCCTAGAATAGTTGTTTTATCCTCTTGATACTTTCTACTTAAAGTACTATTAAAACGCTTTATGATCGCTTGGTGGTGAATTTTTAAACTATTCAACCAATTTTCTAGTATGTCTAACAAATCTGCATTTTTAATTTTGTTTATAACAGCCGAGTTTACTGGAGCTTTAAGATCATCCAAACAATAAAGGATAGTTTTAACTTGTAGAGTTGGTGTATTAGACCACCGTGAATCTGCCTTAATCGGCTTGGCTACGGCTGGCATAAAAGCTTGTTCATTATCAATTGAGATCAATCGATAACGTATTTGATCTGCTGAATTGGTAAAAGGAGAAAGGATATAGTTGCCTAAATTTCCATCACCTGGATTAATGAGCATGGCTAAAATCAGGGCCTTGGAAACACTTTCCGAGTCTAACTGACTTAATCTTTCCGGGTATATCTTTAATACTTCGTAGATGGTTTCTCCTGGAATGCCCTGAGTTAATAATACAGGAATATCGTCTATGGTAGCCAGTTCACAATAGGGAACACAATATCCCAACAGACTTTCTGCCAAATTAATTACGGCTAATTCTGTTCCTGGAAGTTTAGGAAAGAACTTAACATAGATTCTTTGTCCATTCTTTTCTATATAGGGTACATCACTGTCACCATAAGAATTTGGCCTTTTAGGTTTTCCAGCTTTTTCAAATAATTTAACCCAAGCTTCCTCGGTTATAATACGATCTCCCTCTGTAACTGTTTTTAATATGGTTTTTGCTTGACCTTGTAGAGGAAATAACTCATCTAAACTGATTTTCCAGCCTATTTTAGGATTAATTTGTGTGAGTTTAACTATATAAGGACTAAGCTGCTCTTTTTCTTCGGAACTTAATGCTTGATAAAAAAGGTTGATCTTGCTTGGTGTAGCTTTTGCTCCAGCACCTAATTCAACTAATAATTTAAAAACAGTCAATTTTTTTTGTTCAGCAGCTAGATCAAGTGGAGTAACTGAATCTTTATTTTGCGCTTCTTTATCTGCACCTAACTCAATAAGTATCGGCAGTTGCCTTAATGCATCCTCTCCCCCTCTTCTTACAGCAGCATGAAGTACGGTTTCATATAACTTATCTTGTGCATGAATCTCTGCTCCTTCTCTTTCTATCAAGGCTTTGATTACTCGGTCTGAAGCACCTTCTTTGACTATATCAATAAGCAAATTACTATTATCCCTCCAAGAAGAATGTAAGGTGTCTGGCCAAGTGTCCATTTTTACAATCTCTTCTAACCACGACAACGGTTTTTGAAATGAACCATAACTGTGTAGATCAGTCGTCTTAATTAAATTTTCTAGTATATTTAACTTCGATCTTTCTTCTTTACTCAAAGATAAAGATAATTTAGTAGTTGGGTTAGAATCAGTCCCACCAGATAATCTATGTAAAGTTTCATATATTGTTGACTGATCTGATCTGTTATGCAATGTTTTATTTTTATCCGGTAATCCTTGGGAATTTCTAACAGATGCTTCTTTCTGACTAATTAGGTCAGTTTGGCCACTGTCTAATGTTTTTAATGCTTCTAAGATAAATTCAGGTCGGGTTATAGCAACTATTAGTTCATCATTAATTTCTAAAGGAAGTTTACCATCCCACTTAAAGCCAAATAATAGTTGAATAAGATTTTTAAATACTTCTTTGTCTTTGATGTCATCTAGCCCTTGTGCAATTTGCTTTAACAAAGTACCGAGCAAGATAGGGTTGTCTTTATATTCTTTTTTCTTTATATCCCATAATTGATTTCTTACTTTTTTATTCTCAATATTAGTTAAGAAACTTCTAATAATAACTAAAATACCTTTAACCGGTTGCACTGAAAATTTATTATCTTTATTCTTGTCTCTATTCTTAGTATGATATCCTAACTGTTCATGAACTTCAAGTACAGTTGACTTATTATCTCTTTGCCGAATATAAAACCCTTCATAAAAGACCGGATTATAAATTTTTAAAAATTCTAAATGCTGCCGGCGTATATGTGTAGTTGTAAGTTTTGAGCCCTCAGTTATAGCTTTTGGAACAGGCGAATTTCGTATTGCACATAGTAAATTTTCAATCATATATGCACCACAGCTAGTAATATCAACTTGTTTTAATAAGGAACGCAGTTGGAAACTACAATTTGGATAAACTTCTTTCAATTGTTTTTTTAACACTTCTGGAATACCAACAGAAGTCTTTAATGAGTCAATATATTCAGCACGAATAACTTGTTCATTGACATCAATTTCTATTAAAATTCCAACCCAATGGTAATTTCCTAAATTACAGGGGATCAATAAAACCCGAACTCCTTGATTGACTTTTTTGTCCTGCTTCAGTCGCTTTTTTAATTGTTGTCCAATAATATCATCAACAGCCGCTAGCACATAGATGGGTTTTGAAAAGTCTTTTAAAGAGGTTTCTAATAATCCTTGGTATCTACTTTTTAAGATTGCTTGAATATCGTTATCTTCGTACTGATAATTCGTACCAATTTTAATTTCTGAAGTTATGCCTTGATTGTCTGCTTTTAGTCCTTGACTCACCTCTACCTCTTTTTTGTCTATACTAGCTGACTGATCTGTTACAACATTCTCTCTTTTGCCAGGTACAGTTATTGGTTTCTTTTGAGCTTTTTGACGAGTCCTCCTGGCTTTATTTTTAGCTCTTTTTTTTATTCTTCTATATATTTCCTTTTCTTCGTTAGCCTCATCCAGGCTACTTTTCCTCTCTTCTAAAATGTCCTTATCAATGTCCTTTTCTCCTCTGTGTGTACAATCCGCTTGATCGTTTAAGTACAAATTAGATGGAGTTACTCTTCTTCGAGCAATTAATTGGCTCATTAATAGTCTAGATGAATCTTCTTTCTTTTTAGGTTGCAGATAATAGGTTCGCGTATTATGATCACAGCTTTCTAGAAGAAGTATAGCTAGCAATAAGCGGATCACAATTAACTGGCTATTAAAGAATACAGTCATACTTTTTTGATAAATAAAAAAGCCAAATATGTAGGTAATCAGGTTTCGTTCTTTGACTTATATCCTATATTCAGGAATCTATATTCTCACTTTTTTATGAATAATCCTAAATTAAGACCGAAAATATTTCAGAGCATACACATATATATTAATGCGATGCTACGAGAGTAGAGTAAGTAAGAAAGTTAGCGACAAAATACTGAATGCACCTTCAAACATATATATACTGTTTAGTTTAAGTTTCTAAATTGTTAGAAATAGTACAAACAATAATGTTTAAATATACTACTATTTAGTATTTCTAGACCTAGAAAGGGTGTATCATTTTCTTACAAAAAACTTATAGTAAAAAATGCTTATAAGCTCGAAATTACAAGTGCATAAAAATTTTTATTTTTAGATATATCAGCAATAAGCTCCAAGATTACTATACTGATACAAACTTAAATTCTTGGAATAACTTTTTTAAAATCCCTATAAAAAATGTGACATATGTAGTTTTTCAAAGCCAGCTCCCCAACTTTTAAAATTCCTCAGGCTCAGGTATAAATCGGATAAATTTTAATTCACCATCCGGAATCCTTGTTAAAATCAAAGCAGGTCTATTATCTCCTATCCATTTATTCGAAATTTCTCCATCAAATATTTTTTTATATGTCAAATACTTCTTTATTACTCCGCCATGGCTAACTATAAATGTATTATTAGATTCTTTTTCTAAAATCTCATCAAATTCTTGACGAATACGAGCTTCAAAAGCTTCACGTTTTTCTGCATCTCCAGGGCGATTTCCATCTGTACTTAGCTTCATCGATAGTTCCCTTTTCGCCTCTGTTTTTACCTTCTTCCTCTCTACCTTATCCTCTATGGATTTAAACTTTTTTTTTTGTTCTGCTATCATGTCCTCCACCCACTCTCTTTTTTCTTTAGACCAATCCCCATGATAGAACTCTTTTAATCCTTCCCTTTTTGCGCTTTCTAGTAGTACTCTCCTTTCCTCTCTAAACACTTCTTGAATGTTCTCTGTAGTTTCTATGCACCTTTTTAAAGTACTAGTAAATATTTTTGCTGGAACTATCCCCTCAGTAGATAATTCTTGAGCCAACTTAATTATATGCTTCTTTCCGGCTTCATTCAAACTTAAATCTTTGGGCCCTTCAAGAATGTCTCGCCACTTCCAATCCGTATCACCATGACGAATAAAAATAAAAACCTTCTCTTTTATTTCTCGGGATATTTCTTTTTCTATTTGTTTTTGTGGTTCTTGTTCTTCTTCTAGTTCCTTTACTTTCTTTGGCTCTTTTACTTTCTTTTGTTCCTTTACTTTCTTTGGCTCTTTTACTTTCTTTTGTTCCTTTACTTTCTTTTGTTCCTTTACTTTCTTTTGTTCCTTTACTTTCTTTGGCTCTTTTACTTTCTTTTGTTCCTTTACTTTCTTTTGTTCCTTTGCTTTCTTTGACTCTTTTACTTTCTTTGACTCTTTTACTTTCTTTGGCTCCTTTCTCTCTTTTTCATTTTTATTGCTTCTATCATTACTCTTAACTTTTCCTCCGCCATTTTCTTCTTGCTCTACTACATTTTCATCTTCTTCCTGCAAATTATCACCTGAACCACTGCTCGACAACAAATTGGAGCTACCTATTTCGTGCGGTTCCACATAAGCTCTACCGCGATAACTATCAATTTCAGTACTAGGTCTAGTACTAGATCCTGAGTCTGGCACACTACCTACTGTTTCTTCGGTGATAGGTTGATTAGGTTGATTAAGAATGTCACAGCTTTGTAGAAATAAGCTTATTAGTAAAATGTAAACTAGGGTCTTAAGGCCTAAAACATAAGGTTTATTCATAGGACATACAAGGTAAAATTAGTAACAACCTTATAATAACTTATTGTATCTAGTAAGTCTACAAACTTTTTTACAAAGAAACAATGATTTTATCTAGTATACACTACTTACTAAAAATTATAATTAGCAGAAGAAATATTTTTACAATATCTTACCTAAACATAAACACATTCCATATGTCAGAACAAACTTTACACTATAATAGAAATCTTATATAACTTAAATAGAAGGGACTTGGGAGATTGTCATGCCCACGCTTGATCAAGAATAAAGTCGAGATAACTTCTAGCGGACATCCAGAAACAAAGGTCAAAATTTAAGAACAGCATCCAACCAACTACTATAATATAAATAAGAGCCTCGTTATGTAAGATTTCTAATACATAGAAGATAAAAAGATCAACTTTACCATACAAAAGCAAAGCCTCAAGTCAAATAAAGTGTACTTTTTGCGAAATAGATCCTTCTTATAAGTTTCTATTCTACTTCTCAAAAGGCTTTAATCTTTTAGCCTTATTAGAATCACTTAGACATTAGTAAAATACCGCCCCAATATAGTCCTACACTCTAAAATTCTTCCTTGATCTCAATTTCATCCGTTGTCAGTAGGCTGAGCATTAACCTGGATCATCTCGATAGATATTTCTGCTAGTACAACTAAGGCCTGCAATATCTATTTTCTGATGCAGCCTAGGGATACATTCGGTAACAGAAATAATAAACCCTTCCAACGTATCATAATCTCCGACTGGAATTTGCCAACCATACTTTTTATTCAGATAACAAACATTATAGAAAGATAGCATAAAACAATAAGAGGCCTACTTTCATTCATTCAATAAAAAACAGTACACCCTCGCTGCTCAAGTTCTGCAAACCATTCTGGGATCACAAATCCCGTATTGAACCTTACATCTATTTTCTCAAGATGGCCAAGTTTAATTATACTTTTTGGTAATGATTTCAGTTTATTAGCTCTTAGGTCTAAAAATCGCAAAGATTTTAAATTCCCTATCGTTTCTGGAAGAGTAGTCAACTGATTAGATCTTAAATCGAGATCTGTAAGACTTTCTAAATCCCCAATACTCTCTGGTAAAGTTTTCAACTGATTATTTTCTAACATCAGTTTCCTCAAATTAACAAGATTGCCAATAGAACTTGGAAGATAATTTATCTTATTATTCATGGCATGAATTTCTCTTAATTTTAAAAGTTTAACAATGAAATTAGGAATACCATTAATAATATTATTGTAAATCCTCAATTCTATAAGATTATCCATGTTACCAATACAGTCAGGAATCGTTTCGAATTTATTATACGTAATATTCAGATAAGTGAGATTTTTGAGATTCCGGAGTGATCGAGGAAGGGAACTTAAACGATTACCTCCCAAATAAAGAAACCGTAGATGGATAAGATTGCCAAGCGACTCTGGAAGCTTTGTTATTCTATTGTGATTAATATCCAACATGTTCAACTTTTTCAGCTGCCCAAGATTCTTGGAGAGAACCGAAAGGTGGTTTACACTGATATTAAGTTGTTCTAAATTCGTTAAATTAAAAAGAGATTTAGGAAGACTACTCAGCTTATTTCTATAGGCACTGAATTTTTTAAGATGTGACAAACGATCGATCTCAGCTGGAATTTCTGAGATTTGATTGTCATCAATCCAAAGTTCTTCTAGCTCAGTTTGAGCAAGAACATCATTAGGGACAACAGTAAGTTGATAACTCGTCAAATCGAGCGATTGCAAGATGTTCGTACGCTTATTTTCTCCATACGATTTCTGTGGACCTATCCATAGTACCTCAAACAAAAAAATTAGTATATATAAAGCCATACTAACCATTATAAAGCTATTACCTCTCTAAGTTTTTTTAACTTGAGTTAATAAAATACAACGAACTATCTTACAGACCTAATAAAAGTTAATTAGAGTTTGCTGAAGTTCTCTTCTGTATGTGCTAATCAACCCAGTGGCTACATGGGCTACGTCATTCTAGCCTTTGGATTGAGGTGTCAGGGCTGGAGCCCTGACACGCACTTACTGACGAACCTAGGGGGCGCTAAAGGCGACGATTTTGAAAGAACTCTACTCTAGCTCTGTTGAATCTATATTTACAAAACCTTGTGGTGCTGAGAGATTATAGTAAGTTAAATCTTGCATAGCACTTAAGCCATAACCTGTTAGCAATTCGTTTTCAGTTTCTATACGTACAAATTTAGGCGTATAAATTTGCTTAGCTTTTTGGTCCCAATATAGCTCTTCCGTATTAAGTTGTTTTTCGTCACCATCTTTGTAACCTTTAACTTCTACATCGCCTTTTAATTCCCAGATATCTTTATTTGCATACTGATAAACCGTATTGGCTCTAAGTGTACCTATAATATTCTTTTCTTTATCATACAACTCTACATACATTCCAACAGGATAAATACTATCTCCATTTTCATATTGAAAACGTTTTTCAGTAGTCATTTTGGCGACCACTACCCCTTCATCGCTATATAAGACCTCTAAAGTCGTACTTTCTATGAGTGGAATTTCTTGTTTTTTTTCTTCTGTAGTACCTGTAGTAGCAAGACTAGTATTAAGGAACAGGAGCAAGAAAATAACGGTATACAAAAATTGGTGACTGATTTTCATAAATAAAAAATCAATTTAATTAACTTAAGAATTTATAGACGTCAGTAATAAACTTGAATTCAACTATAAGATACAATAATTTTGCCTTAACACACTTAAGGTACAGTTGTGAGCCTAAAAATGTAAATGAATGTTAGTTGTTCTCTATATAAATTTTCTATTGCTCATAGAATTAGTAGCCAAGTTAATTTATTTTTGAACAAAAGATAATATATTAATTAATAAAATAAGATGCTAGAAGAACTTGCATTATTAGAACAAGAAATCGAAAAATACCATCCGACGACCACACAAGAGTTAGAAGATTTTCGTTTAAAATTTATCAGTAAAAAAGGTATTATAGCCGACCTTTTTAATAAGCTCGCACAATTATCTTCTGACGAGAAACGTACACTAGGTAATAGATTAAATATAATTAAGCAACGTGCACAAGAAAAATACAAAGCAGAAGTCATCCAGCTTCAAACGACAACTAAGAAGTCTATAGCTACAACCGAAGACTATACGTTGCCTTCACCTACCGACACACTCGGAACGATACACCCTATTAGTTTCTTGAAAACTAAAATAGTTGAAATTTTTAATAAAATTGGATTTAATATGGTGGATGGCCCAGAGATAGAGGATGATTGGCACAACTTTGGAGCGCTTAACTTCCCAGCTAATCACCCTGCAAGGGACATGCTGGATACTTTTTTTATTTCCCAAAATCCTGATATACTACTACGAACACATACTTCTTCTGTACAGATCCGCATAGCCGAAAGCCAAAAGCCTCCTATACGGTCTATTTCTATAGGACGTGTTTATCGAAACGAAACAATATCTGCACGTTCACACTGTATGTTCCACCAAGTAGATGGGTTTTATGTTAATAAAAACGTAAGCTTTGCTGAACTCAAGCAAGTGCTTTCTTACTTTATGAGTAGTTTATTTGGACAAAACGTGAAAGTCCGACTTAGACCGTCTTACTTTCCTTTTACTGAACCAAGTGCAGAGATCGATATAGATTGTAGAATGTGTGCTGGACAGGGTTGTAATATTTGTAAGTATACAGGATGGTTAGAAATTATGGGTGCAGGCATGATTGATCCAAATGTGCTTGAAAATTGCCATATTGATCCTACCGTGTATACAGGATATGCATTCGGTATGGGTCTAGAACGAGTGGCTATGTTACTGTACCAAATTAATGACTTACGTTTATTTACAGAAAATGATATTCGATTTTTAAAACAATTCAAAGCTTATACCTAATTTTGAGTTCACTAAACTAATTAACAAGCAACATGCAAAACAACATTACATTTTCAATGGTCAAACCAGAAATTATAAAAGCAGGGAATTTGGGAGAAATTATTACACAAATAGAACAAAATGGATTTCGTATTAAAGCGCTAAAACTTACCCAGCTAAGTATAGAGGATGCTAAGAAATTTTATGCCATCCATCAAGCACGTCCTTTTTATCAAGATCTTTGTGCGTATATGGCTTCAGGGCCTATCGTAGCTATGGTATTAGAAAAAGACGATGCGGTAGCTTCATTTAGAAAACTTATTGGAGCTACCAATCCTGTTGAGGCACTGCCAGGTACCATACGTAAGCGATTTGGTAAATCGATAGAAGAAAATGCTATTCATGGTTCAGATGCAGATAGCAATGCTTCCATAGAGGCTAAGTTCTTCTTTCCTGATTTATATTAACTTTTTCTCCCATAACTCCCATCTGGCGCAAGCGTCCACGCTTGTGCCGGAAAACAAACATTAGGGAGCGTCAGGGATTAGCCCTGACACCACTAAACTAGAAAAATTAAAATCAGCACAAGCCAGGAGGCTTGCGCTAGGATAGAGTTTCTCTTAGAGACTCCGATAGTAATAATATCCGTTTAGTTTCAATCACCTATTATAAAGTCACCGGATATACCTTTTGTTGAAAAAGTCGTTCTGTAACTGCTTGAAACCCAGCATCAAGGTGGGTAGTTGCAAAATAATCTTGGCTACTACTGGTTGCTAAACTATTCATTTTTTTATCGATAAGTAACTGTTTGAGCTGTAGTGCTAAAAGTTCAGCACCATTCAGAATCTCTAATTTATTATTGAAATAATCTAGAATTTGTTTTTTGATCAGCCAATAATGGGTGCAACCTAATATAAGCCCCTGAATATCCCTCAAAATCGGATCTGATAAATAAGTTTCTAAAATATGCGGCTGGTAGGTATCTGCTTCAATCATGGGTACTAATAAAGGTGTTGCTAAACACCTTAAATGAATATTAGCTTTGGACTCTTCTAACTTCCGGTTATAAGTAGCAGCCTCTACGGTATATTGAGTAGCTATCAATCCCAGTGTTTTGCCTGGATAATACTGTTTAAGATATCCAATTATAGGATCTATTACATTTATAACAGGCAAATCATTTCCTACATGGTCTTGCAAAATTTCTGCTGCTGCTGCAGTGGCTGTGCTACAAGCTATTACAATAACCTTACAGCCTTGTTGCAGTAATACATCCGCTATTTTCTTAACATAATCTTGTATTTGCTTAGTAGACTTATTGCCATAAGGTAAATTTGCTGTGTCCCCTATATAATAAAGTGATTCATATGGGAGTATATCCTTAATTGCACGTGCTACTGTCAATCCACCTACACCGCTATCAAATACACCAATAGGATGAGAATTTTGCATAATAACCTAAGTAAAATTTTAATCAATAACAGCTTACAACCTTACAACTTACATGTAGTCTTTGACACACAGACCACGAAAGACAGATGTTCCTTATACCCATAAATAGCGCCTTTTTAGTCTATATGCAACTGATTATTGTAGATATTGCATGCAACCTACAGCCTTTCTAAACAATATTTCCCGCTTTTGCATGTTCTTTTTAATTATTCTTTTTACTTTCCTTTTCCTCAAAATTTTCCAGCTCTTTGTTTACTTCTTCCAACAACTGCTCTTCCGTTGGTAAATAAAGTTTATATTGGCTTGCAAAGATCTGTTTTTGTCCTTCCGGCAATGTAAACCTTACAACAGCATCATTTTTACTGGCGCAAAGCAAAATACCGATCGTAGCGTTTTCGTGTGATAATTTCTCTATTCGGTCATAATAATTTACATACATCTGCAACTGTCCAATATCCTGATGCGTAATCTTAGTTGTCTTAATTTCTATAATAACAAAACATTGTAATAAGCGATTATAAAACACCAAATCCACAAAAAATTCATCATCTTCTATATGTATCCGTTTTTGCCTGGCTGCAAACGAAAATCCATTACCTAATTCCAACAAAAATCCCTGCAAGTGTGTAATGATAGCGTTTTCCAAATCCCTTTCGTAGTATGAAGCCTCCCTTTTCAACCCTAAAAATTCCAAAAACATGGGGTCTTTGATAATTTCTTTGGCGTCAGAAGGCAACTTTTCATTCTTGGCAACGGCCAGTACACTTTCTTTGTCATTGCTCATCAAAAGGCGTTCATATAAGTGACTATAGATTTGCCGTTCTAGCCGGCGTACCGTCCAATTATTCTTGATCGTTTCTGCAATATAGAACTGTATTTTATCCTGATTGTCAATTCTTAATAGTAGCCTATATTGACTCCAGCTCAATTGTGAACACAGTGTGTTCACAATTGGAAATGTGCGGTAAAATTGCCTATACCAATGAAGTTGTCTGTCAGAAAAACTACTTCCAAATTCTGGCTGTAGCTGTTCTGAAAGGTATTTTATGAGGTATGTTCCATAATCTGCCCGATCTTTCCCTCCTTGTTCTTCTTCAAAAATACGCTTGCCAATATGCCAATACATCAAAGTACGCTGGTGGTCAACGGCACGAATGGCATTGTCCTTTGATTGAGCAATGATAGCTTTAATATCGGTTATAATGGATTGATTTATAAGCATTGTTTCAGAATGAGAATGATCCAAAATGGAGTGAACGCTTACAATATTTAATTTTTATAACTACAAAATATACTCATTCAATTCTTTGCGTTTGACTATATCTGCTAAGCGTTGATTAACCAGCTCTTTAGTAACTTTTACTTCTTGATGAGGGCCTATTTTATCAGGTACATCAAATAAAAAATCATTCAGCAAGTGACTCATCACCGTATGCAATCTTCTAGCTCCGATATTTTCTACTTGTTCGTTGATCGTAAAAGCTTTGTCTGCTATTTCTTCTATAGCCCCTTCTTCAAAAGTTAATTTTACATTTTCTGCTTCAAAAAGAGCCATATATTGCTTGGTGAGTGCATTTTTAGGTTCTTGTAGTATGCGATAAAAATCTTCTTTTGTCAGGCTGTTCAGCTCCACTCGAATAGGGAATCTACCTTGTAACTCAGGAATTAAGTCAGATGGTTTAGATATATGAAATGCACCAGCAGCTATAAAAAGAATATGGTCTGTGTTGACAACCCCATATTTGGTATTCACATTACTGCCTTCTACAATAGGCAATAAGTCTCGCTGTACTCCTTCTCTACTTACATCTGGGCCGCTTCCTTTATGCGAACTCCCTGCTATCTTATCAATTTCATCAATGAAAATAATACCGTTGTATTTTGCTTTTTCCAAAGCCTCTTCTTTTACAGCATCCATATCGATCAGCTTACTAATTTCTTCCGGCAAAAGAAGCTGTTTTGCTTCAGCAATCGTCACTTTCCTAGTTTTAGACTTTTTAGGAATCATGTTGCTGAGCATGTCTTGCAAGTTATTCAACATAGACTCATCCATCATGCCACCCCCTATCATACTTATTCCCATACTACCTGGTGGATTAAGATGAATTTCAATCTTTCTTTCATCCAGTTCTCCATTTCTTATCTTTTTCCTAAATTTTTCTCTGGTCTGTTCGCTGATATCAAACTCATTCTCGTCAAGTTCAAGTAAACTACTTTCACTACTCATTTCACTTGATGGTCGGTTGGTACGGGGGATTACCGCATCAACTATAATTTCTTCTACTTGCTGAATGGCTTTTTCTTTTACTTCCTCTTCACGGGCTGATTTTACCATGGTTATAGCCTGCTCTACCAAATCTCTCACCATCCCTTCTACATCTCTACCTACATAACCCACCTCGGTAAAGGAAGAGGCTTCTACTTTTACAAAAGGAGCATCAGCTATTTTGGCCAACCTTCTGGCAATCTCTGTCTTCCCTACCCCAGTAGCTCCTATCATCAAGATATTGTTGGGTGTTATATCGGCTTTTAGATCTGACTTTACTTGCATCCTACGCCACCGATTTCTCAGTGCGATTGCCACATTGCGTTTGGCTGATTGCTGACCAATAATATATTTATCTAAAGCGGCTACAATTTCTCTTGGAGTCAAATAATTCAATTCTTGTATCATACTAGTTGCAGGTTTGTATATTCGTTTATGTTTATATTCAGATGTATCAAATGCAAAGAGCATTCAAGTAGCCTATAATGACTTCTTGGCTCTTTTTTTAGAAATATCCCAGTTTTTTGCATGCTTTATCTGATGAGGTTGTAGGGCCTGTTGTATTACTTCTTCTATAAACTCTACGTAATGAAAACTGATATCCTGTATATCTTTTTGTTTAATTTCTTGTACATCTTTTCTATTTTCGGCACTAAGTATTATTTCTTTAATACCAGCACGCTTAGCAGCTAGTACCTTTTCTTTGATGCCACCTACCGGCAACACTTTACCTCGCAACGTAATTTCTCCTGTCATAGCTACTTTATCTTTTATTTTTCTTTGTGTATATAAGGAAGCTAAAGCAGTAAAGAGTGTAATACCGGCTGATGGACCATCTTTGGGAATGGCTCCAGCAGGCACATGAATGTGCAAATCATAATTCTCAAATACTTCAACTGCTATGCTTAGTGACTCAGCATTTGCCTTCAAATAGGTAAGCGCCGTCATAGCTGACTCCCGCATTACATCACCTAGTTGGCCTGATAAAGTAAGCTTTCCTTTCCCTCGGCTCAGAATTGCTTCAATAAAAAGAATGTCTCCACCCACAGGTGTCCAAGCTAATCCGATGGCAACTCCAGGTAAATGAGTTTGCTGATAAATTTCTTGATCGAATTCTTCTATCCCTAGTAGTTTAGCTACATCCTCTTTATTTATTTTTTTAGGATAAGGCTCTCCAAGTACCATAGCCTTACCAACTTTTCTAGCCAAGCTAGCTAGTTTTCGTTCTAGCTCACGGACTCCTGACTCACGTGTATAATTTTCAATAACTTTAAGAATAGCTGTATCATGAATAGCTATGTCTGTAGCTTTAAGTCCATTCTCCTTACGCTGTTTAGGAAACAAATATTTTTTAGCGATCTGAAGCTTCTCTTCTAATGTATAGCCTGTGATCTCAATAATTTCTAATCTGTCACGTAAAGCCGGTGGTATCGTATCTAACTGGTTAGCAGTAGCAATAAAAAGGGATTTAGAAAGGTCGTAAGGGACCTCCAAAAAATTATCAACAAAAGCATGATTTTGTTCTGGATCTAATACCTCTAATAAGGCTGCGGCAGGATCTCCACGTAACTCTGTAATCTTGTCTAATTCATCAAGAACAAATACAGGGTTAGAGCTTCCGCTGGTTTGAAATCCCTTGATAATTCGGCCAGGCATAGCACCTACATACGTTTTTCTATGTCCTCTAATTTCTGCTTCATCATGCAATCCGCCTAAAGAGACCTTGACATATTTCCTATTTAATGCTTTAGCTATCGATTTACCTAGAGAAGTCTTACCTACACCAGGTGGTCCATATAGACACAAGATAGGCCCTTTCATATTTTTTTTGAGCTTACGTACTGCCAGATATTCCAATAACCTTTCTTTTACCTTCTCGATCCCATAATGTTCAGCATTTAATATTTTTTCTGCCGTTTTGAGATCCATATTATCTGCTGTATATATGTTCCATGGTAATTCTAACAATAATTCGGCATGATTAATCAATACAGGATAATCGGAACTATTTGGACTAAGACGTTCGGCCCTATCTAAAGTCTTATAAAAGTAATTGGCTATTTCTTTAGACCATTGTTTTTTTTCACCTTTTGCCCTTAATTCTTCTATTTCATCCTCAAATTCATTTTCTCCTAACTCTTCTTGTAATGCTTTAATCTGACGACGTATATAGAAGTCTTGCTGGATTTGCTCAATATCTGTATGTACTTTATCCTGGATTTTCTTTCTAAGCTTGGAAATTTCTAGATCTTTAAGCAAATATTTGAGTAGTACAGTTCCTCTTTGCTTACTATTATCAATTTCTAAAAGCTTTTGTTTATTCTTAATATCTGTATCTAGCCCAGAAGCCAAGAAATAAGTAAGGAAATTAAAATCATTAATATTATCTAAAATCAAGCGAACTTCTGTTGGAAATTCGGGCTGTAAAGATATAAATTTGGCAACTGTCTCTTTAATAGAACGTACTACGGCCTTGAAGTGCTTACTATCTCCATTAATTAATTTATCCTTGAGCTTACCTACATGAGCTAGCAAGTAAGGAGTTTCTGACATTATTTCTTCTATCTGAAATTTTTCCTCTCCTTGCAACAAAACTCTAACACGTCCATCAGGAAGATTAATCAATTTTAAAATATGGGCAGTGGTACCTACATGAAAAATATCTTGTATTCCAACTACTTCTATATTTTCTTTTTTTTGTGCTACTACACCAAGAACACCTTCCGACTCATGCACCTTTTTGACTAATTTTATGATAGAAGCCTTTTCCAAAGTCATGGGCATATATATGCCAGGGAACAGCACATTATGTTTGCTGAATATGATCGGCAAAGGTGTATCTTTATTATCTACATCATGCATATTCTTTTTACCTGATTCCAGTAGATGTGATAAGGTTTCTGAACGTTCTGTGGTAATTCCTGGTGAAATCATATGCTTCAAATCTATTTGTTCAGTTAGATCTATACTCATTAGAAAATTGAATAGCTATTGCATCATGCAAATAGCATCTAAACGATACTCAGGCAAGTTACGTGCCAATTTATATGTAGCTTATCAACTTACCAAAATAACTTCCTCAAATCATTAAAGAATCCGTAGGCAATAAGCAATAGTAGAATGGCTAGTCCAACTTTTTGTATATTTTCTAACACTTTACCTGAAACTCTCCGACCCGTAATCAGTTCGTAACCCAATAATACAGCATGCCCACCATCTAATGCAGGAATTGGCAATAGATTAGTAAAAGCTAACACCATCGATAAGAATCCTACAATGTTCCAAAAGTGTATCCAATCAAATTGACCTCCAAATATTTGAGCAATGCCTATAGGACCACTCAACGATTTAGAGGCAGATACTTTGCCTGTTATAATCTTACCTAATGCAACTACATTGATTCTTACTATTTCTATAGCTCTTTTACTACCTACAACGATAGCTTGTGCTAAATTATATTTCTTTTTTTGATATTCTAATAAAGAATTAGTACAAAAACCTAACTTGCCAGCAGCATTCACTTGTCCTGTCGTATGTTCTAGATTACCATTTCTCAAATAAGTAATCGCTACCTGATGCCCCGCATGGGCCTGTAAAATTGCTTGTAGTTGATTAAAATAAAGCGTAGACTGTCTATTTATTTCCATAATTCGATCGCCTGGGTGTAACCCTGCTTGCTGGGCTCCACTATTAGGCTGAATGGCTTTTATTACAAAAGGGATCCGAGGTGAGACAAATTCTACTTTTTCTTTATCCGCTGCTAACTTTTCTAACAAATTGGCAGGAATATCAATTCGTACTTGTTGACCATTTCTTTCAACCGTATAGTAACCATTCGTTTCTAACAACGTACGTGGAGAAAATACATCAGCAAAGTTGGTAAAATCTTTCCCATTTATATGAATGATTTTATCTCCTTCTTGGAAACCTAGTATGATTCCAGTAGAGTGGGGAAGGATACCATGTTTATTGACCTCTTCTTTAGACAAATAAGTATCTCCTAATGTCAACGTGATGCAAATGTAGATAAATATACCGGTGAGGGCATTCAGCATAATACCACCTAACATGACTAACAATCTTTGCCAAGCTGGCTTGGACCTAAACTCCCAAGGTTGGGGAGGTTGATTGGTATGTTTGGTATCTAACGATTCATCTATCATGCCAGCAATTTTTACAGATCCTCCTAGAGGCAATGCTCCTATCCCATACTCTGTTTCTCTCCATTTAAATCGGAATATCTTGGGAGGAAATCCAATTGTATAGCTCTCTACGCGCATACCAAATAGTTTGGCGAAGAGTAAATGCCCCAACTCATGTATACCTACTATGATAGATAGACCTAAAATAAATTGAACAATCATTACCAATGTTTGCATGTATCTCGTATTTATGTTTCTTCTAAAAAGTTAAAAATATAATTAACCCAAGCTGCTAGTTAAAAGATGTTGGATGTAGCTAACAGATTAACGATAAATTATTAAGCTACCAAATTTAGCTTATCCAAACCGGCTTTTTTAGTGGTGGGAGTTTCCTCCCGCCACCACCGTACATATCCAAACTAACATTTTTAGTAGCAACTAGGTAATTCCAGTTCCCAATTTACAAATTGATTGGCAACTTGGGTTAATTAGGTAAAGTTAAATGATGGATCTTGTAATATACCTCCTAATTGGATAGGTTATCAGTAACTATTTTATACTTGCTAAGCGCATCTGCTACTTTTCTATCATTTGCTACCCGAACCACTTTATTTTGTTCACCTAATTTACCTATCTGCCGCATGTATTCTTTAAAAGCTCCGGTCGCTAGGGGTGTTACTTTGGCAGTACTCAAAATATTTCCTTGTATCAAATCTTTGTAGTAACTATTGAACTGACAAAGCCATTGGCTTAAATCATAAGCAAAGGCAGCCATATCTTCAGGGGGATTACTAAATTCTATCAACCATTCATGGTAAGAAGGCTCCCCTGCCTGTTTGCTTACCCAAGGAGCTACTGTAAATTCTGTAACTCTAGTGAATGGATGTCTATTCAGAGTAAGTTGCATGGCTTTTTCTATTTCTTCTATAATCACATGTTCGCCAAAAGCAGATATAAAATGTTTTATACGTCCTGTAACTATAATTTTAGGAGGAGTTAGTGAAATAAATTTGACTGTATCTCCCAGCGCATAGGCCCACAAACCAGCATTAGTAGATAAAATAATTGCATAATCAACGCCTATTTCTACTTCACGTATAGATAACCTTTTAGGATTTTCAGTATTCATAGTTTTTGTAGGGACAAATTCAAAAAACATGCCACTAGCTACCTGTAATAAAAGCCCCCCTCTTATTTGAGAATTTTGGAAAGCAATAAACCCTTCAGAAGCAGGATACGTTTCTATGGTAGCGATATCACGACCGATTGAATCAAAAATTTTATGCCGATAAGGCTCAAAATTAACGCCTCCATGTACCAATACAGAAAAGTCCGGAAATATATCTCCAATAAGCTTGCCTGTTTTTTGGTTAAGCTTATCAAAATACATCTGCACCCAAGGTGGTATACCTGATATGAGTCCTAGGTTAGCTTGTAACGTCTCTTCTACAATCTTATCGAGTTTGGTTTCCCAATCTGGTATACAATTGATCTCATAGCTAGGGAGCTGTTGTTGCCGAAGGTAGGTAGGTACATGATGGTTTACAATTCCAGATAATCTGCCAGTAGGTATGCCTGCCTCTTGTATCAATTGTGGACTTCCAGATAAGAAAATCATCTTTTTCTCTAGAAAATCCGTCTTACCTGTCTCATATATATAGTATAGTAAAGCATTTCTAGCATTTATAATGTGATGTCTGATAGATTCCTGTGTGATGGGTATATACTTATCGCCTCCTGTGGTTCCAGAGGTTTTAGAAAAGTAAATTGGCCTTCTAGGCCAAAGGACATCTGACATCCCCTCTTTAATTTTTTGGATGTACCCTGCAAAATTTCCGTAATCTCTAATGGGTACACGTTGCTTAAAATCTTCGTAGGTTCGGATAGACTTAAAATGATGTTCCCGTCCAAAAATGGTATGCTGAGCTTTTTTAACAAGTTTTTTTAAAAGCCTATGTTGGGCAACATCTGGATTTCTTTGCCATTCATCTTGAGCAAGTGCAACCCAAGCAGCTAAAGATTGGCCTAAAAATGTCTTAAAACTCATCTGTGCTGGTTATTATAGTTTGTCTTTTACAAAATTAACTCAAAGGAATTAGAAAATGAGCGCTACCTTAAGTGTGTGTCAGGGCTGAAGCCCTGACACCACTACTCTAAAAATTTGCCTGATAATTTTCAGGATGTTCTATGATCTCTCTTGCTCTTGCTAGCATCTTAGTATCATATCCTTGCTCTTCTAGTATATCGATTGCTATTGCTTGGGTAGATCTACCAGGAACAATTTTATAGGTATAGTTGAGCTTACGGGTTGTAGGTTGGCGAGTGATATACACCTTATAATTAGCAAAACCTTTATCACTTGCTCTTTCTTCTAAAAGCATAACAGTAGGATAGTGGGTAGCCACCATCGTAAAGCTATTTGTATAATCTGCTAAAGCTTCTAAAATGCTGTATTCTGCTGCTGCTCCTTCAATAGGATTCGTACCACTAAAAGGCTCATCGAAAATTGTAAAGCTAAATTCATTACGTTTTAGTTTTTCAAGAATTTTAATATGCTTTTGGGCACGATCTACTTCGGCCATAAATAAAGATTTACCTGCTGCGATGTCATCTGCGATATCCACATACGTGTTGATTCTATTAAATGGGGTAATAATAATCTCCTTGGCAGATCCTATTCCCACGACATGAGCAAGTAATAGCACCGTTGTCACTCCTGTGAGAAAGGTTGATTTACCACCTGCATTAGGGCCTGTGAGAATAATGTTACGGGTACCCCCTGGTTCTGCATCCATTTCAATGCTATTCCCTACTGCTTGTTTGGAATCCAAGAAAGGATTCCACATATCTTCAAGTTTTAAATAAGGCCTTGTCTTTTGTTTCCGATCTAGAAATTCTACAAATATATACGCATGTTTACAGTTATAGGTCTTTGCCTCTTGCATCAGCGTAGCAAACGACAAGTGTGCATCTAGTAGACCTAATTCATACATGGCATCAGAAAAGGCTTCCTTATGCTCTATAAACAGTTTGTGTCCTGCTAATAACTTACCTGCATTGTTAAAAAAGTATGACCAATCACTTAAAGGCAATTCTTGCAGGTATTTAATAAGTTTACCTAATTCTGTATTTTCTTTTGATTGATCCAGTAATTGCCTGACAGATGTTAAATGTTTACCATACATTTCCTCCAATACAGGTGAAGCAGCTATATTTTCGCTCGCTCGGGTAGCTGTTATGACAAAAGCTTGTGCATCTGCCATGCGTAGAGCTAGGTTGCGTAGTACAGTAGAGTATTCTAAATAATTCTTTATACCAGCATACCAACGCCAAGTATTAAACCCAGTAATAATACTTGGAAACCACAAATGATCCAATTGAAAATCTTTACCAGCATTTTTTAAATTTTCATAAACCTGATAATATGTATAAAAAGGAATGAAAGTTGGATAAGCATTTTTACGAAGTTCCGTTTTAAAATCTTGGGGAGCACCTGATATAAATACTTCTAATCCTCCCATCATTGCTAAAGGCCATAAAAATTCTATCTGTATCCCACAAAAATCACGAAAAAATCGCTTTTTAAACTCCAACCAAGCAGCTGATTTATTGGATGCATTTCTGCCTTTTGCATAAAATTTATCTTCCATATAGTTTATGTAGTCTTTACTATATAAGGGGTCGGTATCTGTCCAAAAAGAGACCATGCTTTGTTCAGCGTTTTGATAAACTTGCAAATATTTTCTTAATTCCTTTAATTGCGTAGGATTGTTTAATAAAATTTTAAGTATAGATTGGCGCTCACGCAGCACATCCAAGTTGCTGGTAGGTGTTACTAGCATCGTGGCTAAGGCAGCCTCTCCGAGTGTAGTAACAGTTCGGTTGATACGTGACATCAGGTGATAACTAGGATCTGTAGTAGTACCATAAAAGAGCTTTAAATCACTCCAGGAATATTCATTGAGCAGGGGTTGCATCTGCTGCTGCACTACAGATACTTTCTCACTTTTCGCCAAAATATGATTAAAAATTACTTTCCGAATGGTAACTACATCTAACTTGGCCGGCCTAGCCTTGTGCGCAGGTGCATCTTTTTTGATCCCGGCGGAAATAACCTCCTTCTGTTCCTCCCCTTGGCTAGCAAAAGAACGTAGATAATTATCGGCTATTGCAGTTGGTAGTTTATAGTCTTTGTTGCTATTGATTTCCATACCAAAAGCTATATACCAACAACTCAATAGAACAGTTAACAAAGATAATCTGGTCTTTTTTTGTAGAAAACTTATATTAAGGTTAAAAGCACTAAAACGTTTCATAGTTATTTTTTCAGATACCCACAATAGCAGATACTCATTTAATACAAAACAACAGTCGAATTACTATTTTCATGCAATACGTACAAGACTCCAAAAGTAACGATCTGATGTTAAGGGTTAATGTTAGAAATATTAACCTCTGCTAAATGTCTAATTTAGGCTTTTTTAAGAGTATCAACAAATTTCTTGTTACTGTATTGAATTTGAGGTATATGAATCAGCTGCTTGGTTTCAAAAAAAGGATCATCAAAATATTGATTGAGTGGATAGATACGATAGGATTGCTTGAGCTGCGCAGTTTCATCTCCCTTCAGGTATAAGATACCATTCGGAATAGTGTTGATAGAAGTAACCGCTATTTTATCTTTTACCCAATTGTAAAAAACCTCCAGATTAGTTACAGCACGGCCTAATATAAAGTCGTATTGCTGGGCCAAATTTTCTACCCGCACAATTTGCATAGTCACATTCTTTAATTCTAGTGTTTCAGCAATAGCTTGTACAGCATGTATTTTTTTTGCCATCGAATCAACAAGATGAAAGTGTACTTGTGGGAAGAAAATAGCTAATGGAATTCCTGGAAATCCCCCACCCGTACCTACATCTAAGACTTTAGTACCCGATTTAAATGGTATCAGCTTGGCAATGCTCAAAGCATGTAATACATGTTTGAGATAGAGGTTAGGGAAATCCTTGCGAGAAATCAGATTAAGTTTTGCATTCCATTCTTGGTAAATAGTCCCTAGTTGCTCAAATTGGGCTTGCTGGGTTGTAGATAACCCTTTAAAATGGTCAAATATGATTTCTACGCCTGGATGGAATGTTGTTGATATAGGCACTGGTAACAGCTATATACTTATCGTTAATGAGTTAGAACTACTCCTTCTTTAAACTTTTAGATACTTTTATTTTAAAGCTCAATTTATCTTGGGCTTTTGGATGATCTATGGCAATCGTATCTCCAGCATGGATATACCCTTGTAACACTTGTTCTGTTATAGGATCTTCCAGATATTGCTGTATAGTACGCTTTAAGGGTCGAACACCGTACTTAGGATCATACCCTTGTTTAGCTAAAAAAGCTTTGGCCTTTTGTTTGATGTCAAGTTGATAGCCCAACTTAGCTGCTCTCTGAATAACTCCTTTTAACTGTATATTCACTATTTTTTCTATATCAGTTGGTGTTAGCGAGTTGAATATGACTATATCATCTAACCTATTAATAAATTCTGGACTAAAAGTCTGTTCTAGTGCTTTTTGCACCTTTGCCTTCATAATTTCGTCTATATGTTGATTCGCACTACTTTGAAATCCTATGCCCGTATTTTGTAAATCTCTGGCTCCTACATTAGATGTCATAATAATAATTGCATGCCTGCAATCTATCTTTCTACCTAGACCATCTGTTAATATACCATCATCCATCATCTGTAAAAGCACATTGTATATATCGGGATGTGCTTTTTCTATTTCATCTAACAACACGACACTATAAGGATTTCTACGAATCCTTTCCGTCAATTGTCCACCTTCTTCATAACCTACATAACCTGGAGGTGCTCCTATTAACCTAGAAACAGTAAACTTTTCCATATATTCACTCATATCTATGCGTATGAGTGCATCTCTGTTATCAAATAAAATACTAGCTAGGGTTTTGGCTAGCTCGGTCTTACCTACGCCAGTAGGCCCTAAGAATATAAAGGTTCCTAGAGGTCTATTAGGATCCTGTAATCCGATATGTGTCCTTTGTATCGTTTTAGCAACTTTTTCTATAGCAGCTTCTTGACCTACAATCTTGGCTTCCAGTTCTTGTTTTAAAGCTGCTATATGCGCGTCCTGATGATGGATTATACGTTTAAAAGGAATGCCCGTAGTACTAGAAATGACAGATGCTACATCTTCTATGGTCACAGGATATTTTTTTGTTCTTAGCTCTTGCTCCCATTTAGACTTTTCTAGATCCAATTTTTCAAGCAATCTTTTCTCTTGGTCTCTAAGTTGAGCGGCTTCTTCGTATCTCTGATTCTTGACGGCCTTATTTTTATTTATTTTTATCAGCTCTATGTCATCTGCCAGCTTAGTAATTTTGTTAGGTACTTGCATATGGCGCATGTGTACACTAGCTCCTGCTTCGTCCATCACATCAATTGCTTTATCGGGCAATAGGCGATTACTTATATAACGATCAGCTAAATCTACACAAGCTTTTATAACGTCTGGAGTATAAGTAACAGCATGATATTCTTCATAGGTTTCTTTAAGATTGTTTAGAATCTCCACAGACTCCATGATACTCGTTGGCTCCACCATCACTACCTGAAATCTACGGCTCAAAGCACCATCTTTTTCTATATATTGTCTGTATTCACTAAGTGTTGTAGCACCAATACATTGTATGTCTCCCCTTGCTAGCGCGGGTTTTAAAATATTAGCAGCATCTAAAGCTCCTGCCGCGCTACCTGCACCTACAATGGTATGTAGCTCATCTATGAATAAAATGATTTGTTTGGATTTGATAAGTTCATTCATGATAGCTTTGATACGCTCTTCAAACTGTCCTCTATATTTAGTTCCTGCCACAAGTGCTGCTAAATCTAAGCTTACTACTCGTTTGCCTAATAGTGTTTTAGCTACTTTGCCATGCATAATCTGCAAGGCAAGACCTTCGGCAATTGCCGTTTTTCCTACGCCTGGCTCGCCAATTAGAAGTGCATTATTTTTTCTCCGCCTACTTAAAATTTGTGCAACCCGCTCTATTTCTTTTTTTCTACCTATAATAGGATCCAGCTTACCTTCCTCTGCCAGTTTACTTAAATCTCTACTAAAACTATTAAGTACCGGGGTTTTGGATTTGTCCTCATCTGTATGGGTATGTTTAGTAGATGAACCAAGATCTTCACTCATGTTATCTTCTCCATTTCTAGCAGATTCATCCATCGTATCCTGGAGTTCCTGAGCAATTACATAGTACTCACCTAACCTATGAACCACAATTCGCTCTATAATTTCATAAGTAATGTTAAATTCACTCAAAACATTCGTAGTGGTAATATCAGCATTTTTAATTACAGCCAACAATATATGTTCCGTGCCTACAGCCTCACTTTTAAGGGCTCTAGCATATTGTTGCGTAAGTTTTAATAAACTTTCTACTTCGGGGGTAAGCCTTATTCCATTTGCCTGCACATTGTCTGTGGTAAAAGCCTGCATATCTTCTTCATGTTCATGCTGGTCGATCCGTTCTAGTGCACTACGCAATTCTTCTATAGGCGTACCTAAAGCATGCAAAATCTTATATGCTAGACAGGACTCATATTGTAATATTCCTAACAAGATATGAAGTGGTCTAATAGAGTTACTCTGCAACTTTAATGCTTCTTTTCTACTTAAGGCAAGAATCTCTTTAGCTTTTTGAGTTAAGTTAATAGACATGATGTATGTTTTAATTGAAGGAAAAATATACAATAAATATACTAAATTACTAGGTTAGATCTATACTGCTTTGGATAAAATGCATGATTTTTTTAAAATATGACCTGCTTCAGGCCCTACACAAAACAACAGATCTAAGATACTCAAATTAGCATTAAATATCGTGCCAAACACTTGTCGATAAGGATAAGGATGGTATTGATTTCGCTCACTAAAGTGTACTTGGGGCCGAATTAGGTTTCTTACATCTACGATACAATCAGGTGGATGATGCACATATTCGCTGGTAGCCTTGATGCTTTTTCTTATTTGTAATATTTCTAAACAAGTATTAAGGAAAGCACAATTAAGTTGATAAAGATATTCGTACGGTTGGAAAAATATTTGTTGAAAGTAGTCTGCCAAATATTCAAAATAAGGTGCCTTTCCATAGGCTGTACAGATCGAGTGCCAGTGACATATTGACCATTTTTGATGAGGGTCAATCTTGATGTCTTTATATTGAATTTTCTTTTTACCTCCTTGTACAGGTACACTAAGCCTATCTACCCGCTGAGAGCTAAGAATATAACATCGATTGCTATAAGTTTGCTTTTGATAATTTCCACAAATCTCTAATTCTATATGATCATAAGATAGCAACCATGTAAAGTACTCTAGACAAGGCAGAAAATGTAAATCTATGAGTAAAGTATCAACACCCAAATTTTATCAGCTATTAAAGGTGTGTCAGGGCTGGAGCCCTGACACCACAAACAAAAAGAAAAGCTAGGCCAAGTAGTTTACTTGGCCTAGCTCCCACTAACCAATTTGACAATTATTCTGCACCATGAATAAGCTTCATCAGTTTTTTATTGAATATAATAAAGGGTAACCCTACTATCACACATATCCAGAAAATGAGTTGAAACACTGCTAAATCACCCATATTTTCAGATTGTTTGCCGATCCATGCAGCTAGATATTGAGAAAAGCCGATCGCTGCAAAATAAATTCCCATAATAGAAGCACCAATACGCTGAGGAGCTAATTTGGTCACAAAGGACAAAGATACCGGCGATAAACATAGCTCTCCAATCGTATGGAAAAGATATGCATTAATGAGCCAGTGCAAGGAAGCTTTCTCAATGCCTGGAATTTGCCGTTGTAAGGCAGCTCCTACCATAAATAAAAATCCGACGCCCACCATCACATTTCCGATACCCAGTTTATAAAAAGATGAGATGGTATATCTGGACGCTATTTTTAGCCAAATAAATTCTACAATCGGGCCTAGGAGAACAATAAAAATTGGATTAACGGCCTGAAACATACTAGCAGGTACTTCCCAACCTAGAATATATCTATTCGTATAGTTTTCTGCATACAGATTCATCAATCCCCCAGCTTGTTCAAAAGCCATAAAGAAAGTGAATATCGCTATAAAAGATATAACAAGTGCCCATATACGATCCTTTTCCTCTTTGGTAAAAGGGGTTTTATCTATAGAGGTTTTAACAGCCGTCTTTTTCAAATCAGCCTTTGTAGTTACTCCTACACCAGCTAAATACCTTTGGCCTGCTAAAAAAATAACAATACCAAATAACATGCAGACTCCAGCTAATCCAAAGCCATAATGCCATCCATGTACCTGTCCTACATAACCTACTGCTAAAGAAGAAAGAAGGCCTCCTAAATTAATTCCCATGTAAAATATAGTAAAGCCGCTATCTCTTCTTTGATCTCCCACTGCATAGAGATCTCCTATAAGCGTAGAAATATTAGGTTTTAGAAGACCTGTTCCTGAGGCAATAAAGAAAAGACCAACCATGAATAAAATTTCATTCTGCATGGCTAGCAAGAAATGACCGATACAAGCTAATATGCCACCCCATAATACAGCAGCCTTTCGGCCTATATATCGATCTGCAATAAAGCCTCCTGGTATTCCCAACACATAAACAGCCATGGTATAAATCCCATATAGCTCTAAAGCATTCGCAGCCTCCCACCCCAGCCCTCCTTTAGCACGATCTACTAAAAAAAGTACCAATATGGCTCGCATGCCATAAAAACTAAATCTTTCCCACATTTCCGTCAGAGAAAGTATAAATAAACCTTTAGGATGTCCTAAAAAATTAGTATTGGTTAGATGTTTCGTTTGGCTCATATATTAGATTATAAATATTTTTCAAAATTTCGCATCAAGCTTCTCCAACTAATTTTAAGTTGTCATTAGGCAGATTGTTAACCTTCAGAAAATCTTGGATTAGGTTGAAAAAACAAGTCGCAAAATACGTCTATAATTTGAATTGTACAAATAAGTTTAAAAAATGTGACAAAAAGTAAACCCCTACCTGGCGCAGAAATCCTTCTTCCGTGCCAGAGGTAAAGTATAACTAGAGAAAAACATGGGTGTTTGGTAAACCAAACATGAGGGTGTTGAAAGAACTCTAATACCGCTGGCATATACGATTATATGGACAAGTGGTACAGTATAGCAGATTATTCGTTTGTATAAAGGGTGTATGAGGGTCTAGTATTTCCTCAAGTAAAATAGCTAACTCAGCTTCAAATTCATCTTGATAATCAGTTATATCCGCTATGTAACCACCTTCTTTGTCAGTTTCTTGTTTTACCATTACGCGTGGATCAAAATTAGGTTCAAAGATAGACCGAGTATTCATGATGCCAGGCATAATTTTATAAGCAGCATATTTAACGTCTTTTTTTAAAATCCAGGCATATAACAGTGTTTGAAAAATAGCCTTCTTTCTTTTTGATTGGTCCCTGTCGAACAAATCCTTGATTGTATCTACATATTTTTCATCGCTACCTGTTTTGTAATCGATGACGCGTATCGTGTCTTCCTTTAAATCTACTCGATCTATAATTCCTCGAAGTGCAATTATTCTACCCCCTTTAAGCTTAAAATACGCTATTAAACGCTCTTGTTTGCCTAACTCAAGACCTACGAGTATAAATGGTGCATATTTTTCATCAACTACCAAGACCCTATTTATTACTTTTTGTAACACCTCTTGTTCTATAAGATGTTCGCCCTTCCACTGTAAATCATGGTCATGATATAAATTTTTTGCTAATGTTTGTGCTATTACAAAACGTACTTGTTTCTTCAATGCTATCATATCTTGTATCTGTATAACAGCTGGTTGGTTAGGCAACTGCAGCGATGCATATAATTTCTCCATTACTTCATGAAACAAGCTACCAAATCGAATTGTTCCTGTATCTTCCACAACCGGCTTGGATGGGATTTTTAGTTCGAGTATATAGCAAAAATAAAATTTAAGGCTACAATCCATATAGGTATTCAACGCAGCCGGGGTTAAAGTCCGTGTTATTTCTCCTTGCCTTACTACAAATTCTTCTAACTTTTCTAGAATAGCTTTATCCTTCTGAATAACAATAGGATGTATAGTTGGCGTGTAGACACTAGCAGGTATATGGTGCTTTTCTATCGGTAGGTGGCTCTCATAAAGAAGTTGCCACAAATACCTACTCATCTCTTTTTGATTGTTTGCTCCTGAAGGTGCTCCGTAGGTAATATATACTTGCTTCGCACGTTGCAGCAATCTATAGAAATAATACGCATCTAGTGAAGCCTGGAAAGTATCTAAGGTAGGTAACCCATACCCTTTTCTAAGATTATAAGGAATAAAAGATCCTTGGCTCCTGTTAGCTGGCAAATTCCCTTCATTCATACCCAGTATAAAAACATGCTCAAAATCTAGATTAGCCGTTTCCCAAATACGCATGAGTTGAATTCCATCTAATGAACTTTTTTGGTTGAGCGGTAATCGAATAGGCTGAATGAGTTGACGAAAAAGCTTTGTAAAACTATCCAGATCTACCTCCAAGAGTAGACCTACTGATTGCTGCAATTGACTAAACTCTTCTTGCAGTTGAGTTAAGGCTTGCTTTTCGAGTGGTAGTAATAAATCTTCTTTAGTACCTAACTCAGCGGTTAAAAGTGATATAATATCAATAAAATACTGGGTAATATTTGCACCAGGTAATAGGCACTTAAAAAGTAACTGATAAAGTTCACTCAATGATGTGAGTACTTTTTGAGGAATATATCTACTATAATTTTCGATGAGAGATTGAATAGTTTGTGTGGCTAGCTCTTGGTTATAATACTTGATGGGTGTTTGCTGAAGTAAGCCGATGATTGATTGGCTAGGGAAATAGCCAGCTGGACAGGTAGGTTGTCGAATAGCAACTTGCAACGCTAGCAATTGCTCAATGATTCGGTAGCTCGCTGTATGTGTAATCGGATATCCCAATGTGGTACTTACAGATTGAAGCCTACTAGGTAGCGCATGCAACATGGGTAGCAGTAATGCTTCATCTGCCAATACAATCACTACTTGGTTGGGTTTAAAGTTATTTCCCTGTTCTTCTACCAACTGTTGTAGTCGTGTGCCTATTATTTGTGCTTGCCCTATTAGCGTATTCGATTCAAAAAAAATTATTTTTTTAGGCTCTGTTTGGATTCTAGCTGGAAAGGGATGCTTAAAACTTGCTTGAAAGTAGGATTTTTCTTGATGTTCCCTTAGATAATATCCTGCCTCTTGGTTTTCATCATTCATATAATAGGCATCAACATCCCAATAAAATTCTGTAGGGATATGCCGATGGAACCAAGCAAAAAGTTTTTCTTCTGCAGGATGTAACGCATTAAATCCTACAATGAATAGACGTTCGTAATTAGCAAGTAGTGCTACCTCTAGATTATCATATATTTTTCTATAGCAAAGGCCTAAATAGCCTATATTGTCTTTTAACAACTGAGTTGTAAAGTCATCATAAACTTGGGGTAATACCTTCCATAACTGTAAGAAATCTTGCTGTTGGCTAGATAACCGCGTTTCAAACGTTTTCCAAAAAGACTTGATAGCTTCCTGTTGAGCTTCAGTAAGATATTCATCAGGTAAAGTTAATACCTTCTGCTCATATAAATTGGCAAACAATTTTTTTGGGTCAACTAGACATTTATCTATGATATCAAAGTCTTGTAACAACATAGCTCCCCATCCATAAAATCGCTCGAAAGACTCTTTGTTGAAATGATGCTTTTGGAAAGTTTCGTACAGCAGAATAAGAAGATCAAGCGTAGATGCCAGCTTCATTTTACTAAGATCTAGTATCCATGATTCTAGCGTTAACACTTGAGGAAGTGAGTTAGTTTTACGACTTCTTTTACGTACAATCTGCTGAAAAATTTCTACTCCTTTTTTATTAGGCAATATAATAGTAGAATTAGCTATATCCGCTTCATGTTTCGAATATAGTTCTTGGACCACTTCTTCTAGGAAAGTGTGTGATGTATGCATGTTGCCGTTCAGATGGAAGATTAGGGTTTACTAAAATAAACTTCATTGGGGTAATATTCCTAATCGTTAACCTGTTTAGATGGGTTATGCAATGCCAGCAATGAGATCTTGACATCACATCAAGCTTTTTCGTGCTTTTTGCAGCTACTCGGCGTAACCAAACAGAGATAGGCATCACTCGGCAAAGCCGAGCGACTTTAGTGGAGAAAGTTACTAATAAAAATACCCTATAAAGAAACTAAGTAAGTTTCATTCTGCTTTAAGCTTCTCAATAGTTTCTTTGGGTAATTCGGTTATTTCTTGAATAGATTTTATATCATACCCCTTGTTAATCATATTCTTAGCTATAGCTATACTTCCTTCTCTTATTCCTTCCCTTTTTCCTTCTCTTTTAGCTTCTCTTTTAAGCATTTGTCCGTATGTCATAATAATCTTTGGTTTATCTGGAAACACTTCTTCTACAAATTTATGCATTTTCCTGCCTATCTTAAAATTTGCAAGTGAATCAGCGTACTTTAACATGCTATGTATATAATCTTCACCAACCACCTTAACACATGCATGAAAGACTCCTTGATAGGCAGAAAGATTTAATTTAAACCCCCCATCAAAACTGTGTTTGAGCAATATTTCCATGGGCGCACATAATCCATGTGTTAATAGCTCCTCGTCACTTATTTGCATTAAGTTAATCAGATAGTAAAATAAATGAATATGCTCTTTACCATCAATGGTATATCGGTAATAGCCGATGGGCTCACTTAAGTGAGAAGATGGTGCTTTCTGACCGTTGTATAAAAGCAAATTAATGATTAATGGCCACTTGTCATATCCTGCCTTTACACATGCTTCTAAAACATCCATATCATAACGTAAGTAACGAATCTGCATGATAGGATCTTCTTTACTTTGATGCTCAATGCCTAAAATAACATCTTCTCCTTGTAGCATAGAAGCTCTGTAAAGTATATCTCGATGCCGCTTTTTAAGCTCTAAATCTGTATTACTGCGGTCAATCCTATATAAACTTTCCCAAATAACTTGCTGCTTTAAATGAGGAGGTATGTACTGCTTAAGAAAATCCTTTGTAACAGCAGGATGCTCCAGGCTTCTACAGAAAAAGGCATCATGTTTAGATCTAGCCATCAAACAAATTTTAACAAAATTATTAATTTATTGATACGAATCAATAAAAATTGAACATTTTAGTTGACAATAGTTTATAGACTAAATCTAAGCTGCTACGTTGATAGAAATTTTAATTCAAGGGCAACAATCAAACTTAAAATGGTAAGACTTTTATGCCTTAGTTCTCCCAACAAACCTTTAAAGCTCCTTGTTTATAGAGGACATGAATCTTTAGATGGAGTTCTTTAGCTTCCATTTCAAGTTGTTCAGCCCGTCGTTTGGTATTAGAAGTCCCTATAATCAAAGTCTTGCATTCAAAATGTTCTACGAGTGACCTTAGAGATGACACACCATTTCGCTCTATAACCAAGAAATCTACCTGAAGTTTCTTATTAATTAGGGGCCAATGTGTAACCGGTTTATCAATAAAAACAAACATCTTTTTCCCCCAAACCCCTACCCTCATATCTTCCCAGTTTCGTATAGGCATTTCAGGTAATTTAACAGCTTCGATAAATGTACATTGCTCATTCGTATGGATACCCATAGCTAACTGGCTGGGCTGAATATGGTAATTAAACTTTTTATCTTCTTTTCTAAACTGCTCATCTACAAGTAATACATGATGACTACCCTTAAAGAATCCTACTACCTGATGAGAAGGAATGCTATAAAAAATTACACCCTGGTGAGAATGTCTTTGTAAAATTTCCTGGATAGCACTTAGACTAAGCAATAACGCACATCCACTAGCCAAAAGAAGCAGTCGAAATTTTTTTCTCTCTAAAAACACAAGCAAGATTATGAGCAACCCATACCACAGAAATAAGCGAGGAGCAGGCAGATACATGTTTTCTATCACACTATACGGAAGACCATTAACCCAACCTACAAATTGATTGACTAGCCAAGTTATCCACTCCAACACCCATGCTATAAGAACGCTTAACCCAGTCCACCAACAAGTAAATAACACCCCTAAGCCCAATGTAAAAATGAGAAAGGCTGCTGGTACTACTACCCAATTAGCAAATATAAAATAGCTGGGAAATCGATGAAAATAATATAAATTGATGGATGTGGTAACCAATTGTGCAGCCAGCGATACAGAAGTCCATAGCCAAAGTTGGCGCAGGATCAGATTATTCAATTGGAGCCATCGGTAGATTTTAGGTTGGAGATATAAAATCCCCCATACAGCCAAGTAAGACAACTGGAAACTAACTGAGAAAATTAGTGTGGGCTTAAATATCAACAACACAAAAGCTGAAGCTGCCAGAATATTATATATATTGCCCGTTCTCCGTAATAATCTTCCTACCACTAGCAAGCTAAACATGAGCGTAGCCCGCAATACAGAAGGTGCAAATCCAGTTATACCCGCATACATCCAAAGCCCTATCAATACAAGTAAACTACCGAACCATCTAGTTTGCTTAGATTTATTCAGTCTATACAGCAACAGACTAAGTAGCCAATACAATATTCCTACATGCAATCCAGAGACTGCCAATACATGCATGGTACCTGACCCCGCATACGCATCTCGCATCACATAGTCCAGTTCGTCTTTGATACCTAATACTAAAGCAAGTATAATACTACGTTCTCTATTTGACGGAATATGCTGTATTAGTATCTCTTTACACATCCTAGATGCCTTTAAAAAGAAAGCTTGTATGTGATTAGGAGGTACATACTCAATCTTTTGAATAGCAGATGGAGCTACACGATGTTGGTAATAGATATTTTCATGACTTAAAAAAGTTTTATAATCAAATTCATTAGGATTTAGCGGGGCATCAATAAATTGTGGAGCACCTAAAATTATGTAGATATCGCCATATGCAATTGTATTTGTAGATGGATGAGTTATATGCAGACGTACCTGATCCGTTAGGTCTAACCACCGGTTGTCTACTTTTACTTTTTGTATGCTTACCGTAACAGATAATCGATCTTCTCTTTTAATAGCATCTTCTAGAGCAACTGCCACATAAGCTTTTATACTAGATAATGGCAAATTACACTCATTTTTATACTTCAAAAGACATAAAGCACCTGCAAGGAATACACTGACTAAACCTATCACTCCTACCCAAGGATTCAATATATGCAACCTAGTACGAATCAGAATTATAACTAAAACTAGATAGCAACTAACTGTTATAGCCATGCACAACCCTATGATATCAGCAGATAGAGGTTGATAGTATGCCCATAGAATGCCTCCAATAAAAATAATGGTAATACGTACAAAAGGGAGCGTAGACCAGAAAGACATGCTTTAAAATTAAAATACTACAAAAAGTATCAAGCAAAGAATACAAATAATAAGAATTTAAAGTCAAAACTTGGCAGAATATGCCTATTAGTATGCAAATATGAACAAATCCTATAGAAATAAAAAATTATAAGTGCTTGATAAACTTTCTACACAACCGCTGTTTATAAAGTAATAGACTTCTTCTAAGCTATACTTGCTTTTAACCTTTCAACTAAATTAGTAATGTTTTTACAGGGGTTGTTTTGCCTGATTGACGAGGACCTACTACTCTGACTACCGGAAATTGCTGTGCTACATGTAAAATTTTTTCAATGATAGTTCTAGGTATCATATAAGCCATATTGGACAGATTGAAACTCTAACTTTCAATCTGTCCATTTAATATGTGGTTTTGGCAAATTCTCCAGATTATAAAAATTTTTTATACATCACTTAACTAGATATTAAGGAGCATAACTGGACTCCCAATTTTTATCAAACTATACCCATACATGTTAGATATAAAGGAAGTAATCTTATATTTGTCTGGTAAATTATTAGGTTTATACTTCAACAAATTAGTTTTGTATAACTTAGCTATCAGAAGACTTATTCCCATAGCATTAACCTATTTTTAAGTATGCATACATCGTATGATCTTATTATTATTGGAGGCGGACCCGGTGGATACGTAGCTGCTATCCGAGCAGCTCAACTTGGCATGCGCGTGGCAGTGGTAGAACAAGAAGCCCTTGGTGGTGTCTGTCTAAATTGGGGGTGCATTCCTACAAAAGCCCTTCTTAAAAGTGCTCAGGTGTTTGAATATATTAAACACGCAGCTTCTTATGGTATCCAAATTCAAGAAGCCGCTCCTAACTTTACTAACATGATTCAGCGCAGTAGAGGTGTAGCAGAAAACATGAGTAAAGGCATACAATTTTTATTCAAAAAACATAAAATTGACACCCTATATGGAGTAGGTAAGCTTAGTAGCCGGACAACCGTATCAGTAAAAGACCAACAAGGTAAAACAAATAGCTACCAGGCTACTCATATCATCTTAGCTACTGGTAGTAGGAGTAGATCACTCCCTAATCTACCCATCGACGGTAAAAAGGTGATCGGATATCGAGAAGCGCTAATTTTACCTCAACAACCTAAATCGATGGTTATTGTAGGAGCAGGAGCTATTGGAGTAGAATTTGCTTATTTTTATAATGCTATAGGTACGTCTGTAACTTTAGTAGAATACATGCCTCGCGTATTACCCATAGAAGATGAAGATATATCTAAACAGTTGACCCAAACGTTTACACAAGCAGGTATCCAGGTGCTCACGAGTACTGAAGTTACAGGATATACCCATCAAGGTAGCCAGTGTCAGGTAGAACTTAAAAACCAAGCAGGTACTCAAAAAATTTCGTGTGATGTAATCTTGTCTGCCGCAGGTGTTATCAGCAATCTGGAACATATAGGATTAGAAAAGGTCGGTATATCTGTAGAAAAGGGTAAAGTGGTAGTAGACGATTTTTATAGAACCAATGTACAAGGAATCTATGCCATTGGAGATATAGTCAAAGGACCTGCCCTAGCTCATGTAGCTTCTGCAGAAGGTATCCTTTGTGTAGAAAAAATAGCTGGACTTGAACCTACTCCACTAGATTATATGAATCTACCTGCTTGTACCTATAGCCAACCTGAGGTAGCCTCTGTAGGCTATACCGAGCAAGCTGCAAAAGAAGCTGGATATGCGATCAAAGTAGGTAAATTCCCTTTCTCAGCTTCAGGCAAAGCGCAGGCAGCAGGTGCCCCAACAGGATTTGTTAAAGTGATCTTCGATGCGCAGTATGGAGAATGGCTAGGAGCACACATGATCGGACACAACGTTACTGAAATGATCGCAGAAGTAGTAGCTGCTAGGAAGCTAGAAACTACAGGACATGAAATTATCAAGTCTGTGCATCCACATCCTACGATGTCGGAAGCTCTTATGGAAGCTGTGGCTGCTGCTTACCAAGAAGCTATTCATATTTAGGGTATATTTTTTAGTAACCACCAACGATCTAGTAGACTTCTTCTGAAACCAAGGATTGGGTTCTCTGGGCAGGAAGGAATTTGTGAGAAACCGAAGTTTACTACAGTAAATAAATATGAAGAATCAATTACTGACGAACCCAGGGGACTCAAGGCGACGGTTTCGGAGGAAGTCTAATGAATATTTAACGGAAGGGTTATCTCATAAAAATCTTCTTCTCAAGTTCCTCTAAGCTTAATTGCGTAGCTTCGAGAGCTAAGGAACGCTCTATCGTCCAATGAGGATTTAGTTTTTTACGAATCAATCCGAGCATCTTAGGTACTGCTACCAGGATTAATGATTCATATTTTTTTTCTTGCATCAGATGATCCAAATTATGTACTATTTCGTTAACAAAAGCATGGCTTTCAATATCTTTATTGCTAGTATGAGGATCATAGAAATGTCGCCCGTCAATACTCCGCCCACTCTTCTTAGGATCAGGTTCATGGGTATGCAACTCGTGGTTAGACATTTCTAAAATAATACCATGAAGTTTCCGTTCTAACCCAACAGCAAAATACGCCCGTGCAGCATCTGCAACAATAACAAGTTTACGATTCATAATTGCTTTTCATAAATTTTTAAATTTATACTATAGAGCTACTTAAAGAAACTAACTTATTAAATTATTTTCTATATTTCACCATATTTTAATTTTTAAGCCAAGCAGCCAATAAATCGATACAAAACCTTCCATCTTTTTGTCTCTATTAACTTATTAACCATCGAAAGTGCATCACTTCATCAAGCAATAAATTAATTTCCAACATCAGCCACTTTCACGTCTATCCACAACAAATAATCATCTAGTTCCACCCGCTCTCCTTGTAGGGTATCTACTACCTTAAACCGTAGCGCCTGCGTCTCCTGACAAATATAAGCTTGGTAGAGAGTAATAGCTTTTTTTACAAAATCATCTTGGGAAGCTATGATAAGCTGTATTTTGTCTTGTACTGCCAACCCCATTGCCTTGCGTATATTTTGTACCCTATTTACTATATCTCGGGCTATACCCTCCTGCCGCAATTCATCTGTAACAGTTATATCCAATGCCACCGTAACTCCTTCATGGCTAGCTACAGACCAACCTGGAATATCTTCTGACATGATTATCACATCCTCCAGAGAAAGATTAATATCTTGCGAACCGATATGAAGTGTTATTGTTTGTTGCTTTTCCAAAGCATGTATATCCGTTTGTGTAAGACCAGCAAGCGCTTCTGAGATAGGTTTAATTTCTGCTTTATAACGCTGAGACAACTGTTTAAAATTAGGTTTAACCTTCTTAGCAACTAACCCGCTTTTATCGTCTATGTAGGTAAGCTGCTTAACGTTTATTTCGGATAAGATTAGGTCTGCTACATCTTCTATTTGTGCCCGCATATCCTCGTCTGTTATAGGCACAATAAGCTTGGTAAGCGGCTGCCTAACTTTGATATTATGTTTCTTTCTCAGCGAATGTACCAATGATACGATGGTTTGTGCTTGTCGCATCTTAGCTTCTAAGTCTAGATTAATGGCTGTTGCATCTACTATAGGCCAATCGCTCAAATGAATAGAATGCGCTTGTTCTACGACCTGAAGATCTAGATATAAACGCTCAGTATAGAAGGGAGCAATGGGCGCTGCAAGTTGCGCAACTGTCTTTAAGCAGGTATAAAGGGTCTGGTAAGCGGCCGTTTTATCTGGACTTGGTTCACTTTTCCAAAAGCGCTTTCTATTTAAACGTACATACCAATTACTCAAATCGTCTACCACGAAATCTTGAATAGCTCGACAAGCTTTAGTAGGTTCATAGGCATCAAGTTCAGCAGTGACCAACTGAATTAAACTATGCAATCTAGAAAGTATCCAACGATCAATTTCTGGTCGTTTTGACAAAGGTATCGATTGTTCCTCAAACTTAAATCCATCTAAATTGGCGTATAGTGCAAAAAAATTATACGTATTGTACAACGTAAAGAAGAACTTTCGCACTACTTCTAGCGGACCTTCTGGATCAAATTTAAGATTATCCCAAGGATTGGCATTACTAATCATATACCAGCGGAGTGCATCGGCCCCATATGTTTGGATAACTTCAAAGGGATCGACAGAATTTCCCAATCTCTTAGACATTTTATTTCCATTTTTATCTAAGATCAGGCCATTAGAAATTACATTTTTGAAAGCAACCCGATCAAATAACATCCCCGCAATAGCATGTAAGGTAAAAAACCAACCCCGTGTTTGGTCCACGCCTTCTGCAATAAAATCCGCTGGGAAATTTTGTTCAAAAACGGCTTTATTTTCAAAAGGATAATGCCACTGGGCATAGGGCATCGCACCAGAATCAAACCAAACATCAATCAGGTCAGTGACCCGATACATCTTTTTGCCTGACTTACTCACCAGAACAATCTGATCTACATATGGACGATGTAAATCAAAATCTGCTGGAAGCAGTTGTTGCATCAATCCCGCCGCTATGGCCTTTTTGACTTCTTCTTGAAGTTCTTGCAGCGAGCCAACACATACTTCTTCTTCGCCATCTTCTGTACGCCAAATAGGTAAAGGGGTCCCCCAAAAACGATCTCGGCTTAAATTCCAATCTACTAGATTTTCTAGCCAATTTTCAAAACGGCCTGTCCCTGTAGAAGCAGGCTTCCAATTAATAGTCTTGTTTAATGCTATCAGCCGATCCTTATACGCCGTAGTTCGAATAAACCAAGCATCCAGCGGATAATACAAAATAGGTTTATCCGTACGCCAGCAGTGGGGATAGTTGTGTTCGTATTTAGCTACTTGAAAAGCTTTATTTTCTTGCTTAAGCTTAATCGCTATCAACACATCTACCGACTTATAATCGGGCTGTTGCCGTACACTTTCAGGTTCATAGTCTTCCTTGACATACTTACCAGCCCAATCTGTGATCTCTTCTACAAATCTGCCTTGTTTATCTACAATCGGAACTTGGTTGCCTTCTCGCTCAACAGTAATAGAAGGGATATTTAATTTTTGAGCAAGACGCATATCGTCTGCTCCAAACGTAGGAGCAATATGTACAATACCGGTACCTTCCTCAATAGTTACAAAGTCTCCAGCTACAATCTTAAAGGCAGGGGAAGTAGGTTGTACATACGGTAAAAGTTGTTCGTATTCGAGCCCTACTAGCTCTTTGCCCTGATATCGTTCTACTATCTCCCACGGTATATTCGGTTGTCCTGGTCGATAATTGGCTACGGCTTGGCTATCAGAAGAACCTGTAAAAAAACGAGGTAAGACCGCTTCAGCCAAAATAACTTGTATCGGTTTTTCTGTATAAGGATTATAAGTATGAACCTTAACATAAGTAATACTTTCTCCTAGAGCTAGGGCACTATTACCAGGTAAGGTCCAAGGGGTGGTAGTCCAGGCCAGCACATAATCTTGTTCGGTATTTTTAAGTTTAAACTGAGCTACGACACTAAGGTCTTTAACTGACCTATAACAACCAGGCTGATTAAGTTCATGCGAACTCAATCCTGTACCAGCAGCGGGAGAATAAGGTTGTATGCTATAACCTCTATAAAGTAGTCCTTTGACATAAAGCTGTTTCAAAAGGTACCAGATAGACTCTATATAGTCACGGTCAAAGGTAATATAGGGATGCTGGATGTCTAGCCAATAACCTAGCTTTTCCGTCAGCTTTTCCCACTGATCTTTATAACGCATCACCGTCTGGCGGCACTGCGCATTATATTCTTCAATACTGATTTTATGGCCGATTTCTTCTTTGATGATGCCTAGCGATTTTTCTACTTGCAGTTCTACAGGTAATCCATGCGTATCCCAACCACTTTTTCGTTTTACTTGATAACCTTGCAAGGTTTTATAACGACAGAATAAATCTTTCAGCGCCCTAGATAGTACATGGTGAATACCAGGTTCTCCATTCGCAGAAGGAGGGCCCTCGTAAAAAGTAAAGCTAGGTCTACCTTCCCGATTCTTAATAGAGCAAACGAACGTATCATTCGCTTGCCAAAATTCATTTATCTCTTCAGCTATTCGGACTAGGTCTAGCTGTTTATATTCAGGGTATTTTCTCATGAAAAAGTTTGTACGTGCAGCAAGTATATTTCTAACAAATATATAATCTAGCTTACTTAAGTATACAATAAGTTATGATTTACAGCGATAAATAGTTGTTCTCAAAGACACAAATTTAGTGTGAAAATTTAAAAAGCCTACCTATTTAATCTTTTCGTAGCGGGTCTATTCTCAACTCTTAACAACTTAATATCTTATATACATTGTCTCTTATCTTATATCCATGTGATTACTTTTTATTGATTATCCCAGAAACCCACTGACCTGCTAGATATTAGACTTCTTCCGAAACCAAGAATTGGGTTCTCTAGGCAGGAAGAAATTTGAGAGAAACCGGAGTTTACTTTAGTAAATGAGAATAAATATGAAGAACCAATTACTGACGAACCCAGAGGATTCAAGACGACGGTTTCGGAAGAAGTCTATTTTTGAAATTTTTATAGGGAATCTCTTATAACTATGTATTTTTTACTAATACCCAAAATTCAATTATCTTGCACTTTATCTATACTATGCCGCTATCGATAGAACACTCGTCACACTAGACTTATATTGCTACCTTATCACAATTCTTAGCTTCATGGCCTCTTATAAGCAGTTATTAAGGATTCTTAGACAGCATTTATGCTAGCTTTATAGCTTAAAACTTATTATTATGAAACATGTAAAAAATAAATTACTAGCCTGGTTTTTGCTCTGTTTAATATCCTGTATATGGGGCACCTCTTATATACTTGTAAAAAAAGGACTACAAGTTTTTTCTTCTATAGAAGTGGCGACATTACGTATTGTTGCCGGAGCACTCTTCCTATTACCTATCTCTTTATCTCAACTACCTAAATTAAATACAAGCCAGTGTAAGTGGCTGCTTCTCTCAGGACTTGTAGGCATCTTTATACCCGCTTTTTTGGTTGCTAAAGCTCAAACACAACTTAATAGCGCAATTGGTGCTATACTTAACTCGTTGACCCCTGTTTTTGTTTTATTGGTAGGAGTAGGATTATACAAGCAGAAAATCCATAATCATGAGTTACTAGGAGCAGTATTGGGAATAATAGGAAGTATGTTGCTTATACTGGTAGAGTCATGGAATCAAGTTGGTAATATTAACTATTATGCTTTAATACCAGTACTTATAAGCTTTTTATATGGTAATAATATTAATCTAACTAAATTTTATTTACACGATCTTACGTCAGGAACTATTGTTAGTGTTTCTTTATTGTTCATAGGTATTATTGCTAGCATCATACTTTTTACGCAAACAGAATTTTTAACAAAGCTTACAACTCTTGAAGGAGCTTACCAGGCTACGTTCTATGTAATTATATTAGGGGCTGTTTGTTTAGGTGTTGCCCTCATTCTGTTTACTACACTGATAAAACTGTCTTCTCCTGTTTTCGCCAGTCTAACATCTTTTTTTATACCTATTGTCGCCATTATGTGGGGAATTTTAGACGGTGAGGTACTAGGCTGGGGACATTACGTAGGGATGCTTCTGATTTTCTTGGGTGTATATTTTGTAAATATTCGTAAATAAGTCCATAAAGGCACTCTTCGCTAGCGCGGAACTTAGTTCCATTGCTTTTTCTCTAGTTATACTTTACCCCTGATACGGAAGAAAACTTCCACGACAGATTGGATATCAGTTAGAATTAACTTCTATCAAATGACCCCGTTTCAATTCAAAAATACGTTCCATTTTATTTAACAACACACGAGAATGGCTAACCATCACTACGGTAGGAACCTTCTCTAATATATCTGCTAAGATTTGTTTAGCTGATGGTTCATCCAGAGAATTGACCGTTTCATCCAAAATAATAATTTGTGGCTTGGCTTTCAGTGCTTCTTCTAACAGATGACGTTGATATTCGCCCCCACTAAAAGCTTGTTTTTTAAGTTTTAATCCATATTCATGCGCTTCTGCCACTAATTCTTGCATGAGGTGTAGTTGCGGAATATACGATAATACTTTACCTAAAGAAACAGGACTAATCTGGCTAATAGGTAAGTTACCATACATGGCACTACCTGAGTTTGGCTCAATAAGTCCAGCTATAAGTTGACATAATGTTGACTTACCCGCACCAGATGGTCCAAAAATACCGATTTTATCTCCGGGTTTAATAATTAAATCAACACCATCCAATAATTTTTTGGCACTAGTATGACTAAATGAAATCTGTTCCAATTCAATAGACTGGAGATCAAAATTTGTTAACTGAAGTGGTTTCTTTTCGGCAGGGAGATTGAGGATATCCAGCGTTTTATTGATATCGATTATCCCACCAAAAAATCGGGTAAAATTTTGTACTATTTCTGTTAATGGACTACGTATTGATATAATAAGGCTATAAACAAGAACTATTTTAGCTAACTCAACGGTTCCCTGGCTGTACCCAATCACCAATAAGCAAAAAACAATACCTGCACCTAGATAGAATATAAAATCCTGTATCAAGTATAACAGATAACTTACTACATTAAATACTTGCCAAGCATTAGCCTCCAAATTGAATAAACTTTTGAGCTGTAGATTATATGGTTCAGGATTAAAACGTATGGTAGCTGTATTATATAAGTTTTGTCCCATGGCCGCGGTTACATGATCCGTCAAATACCAAGCTTTATATTTAGCATGTGTATAATATTTTAAACAAAAGGAAGCTACAATGAGCCCCATATAAGATGCAGCTATAATACCAAAACAAAGCTTATCAGCAGTAAATAATGCAATGGATAAGCTAATGATTTTAGCAGTACTTGGAAAGATTGAAATGAAAGAAACACGCATAAAACCCCGTACACTTTGTGAAATTCGGCTAGTAGCACTGATAATTTCTTGTACTGTATATTTTTCTAATTGTTTTAGGCTAACTAGATGAGTCTTAAAGATTGTTTTTAAACGTATTTCTTTGATTGCTTGGTTAGTAACTGGGAAAAATGAAATTTCCCGTAGATTACGTAAATTTTTTATAAAAAACAGCAACACAAACAGCAAAATAGTATTCCATAGAAACCATGTTGCAGGCTTAAAATGAACCTCGGTGCTGATCAGATTTTTCCAGATATAAGGAGAATAAGTAGTAACACCAATATCAATACCTATTAGCAGCAAAGTTAAAAATGTTGCAAATCTTGCTTTTTTACTATCCCACAGGTAGGGTAATAGTAGTTTATAAATATTGATGATTTTTTTCATTTTAGTATCTAAGGTAGCAGGCGTAATTTATTTATAGCTGGGCATTTGTTCTACTAATCAGAAGAATCGTTTTAAATACAATCATGCAGCCTAGGCATGCCTAAGTACATAAAATATATATTTCAAACCATACCTATTTAAAAATATTGTAATTATTTATATGATAGCTAAATTTTCTACCATACTGGCTAATTTAGTAACACTAATAAGTTATATGATACATATCAATAAAAAAGCATATGAAATTCTTAAATTTAATCCTATTTACCTTTACATTGCTCATTATTCCATCCTGTACGGATATCGACAGGAGTCCTATAATGCACTACCTCTCAGCAATAAACAACATATCAGGAAAGCCTAAAACTGAAGGAAGGCTAAAGCAAGATTTATCACTTCTAAATGAAACGAGCATTGAAGAAGCGTGGAAAGAATTTTTTCAAGAACGAGGAGCATTAGCTATTTGGAATCAGGTGCAAAGAAAAAGAAGAAATCTGGAAATTATTAACCCTGAGTTTAATCTATATGACCTTGATATCTTCTCTGAAGAAGAGACATGGCAACAAGCAGACGAAGTAGCAGAAGGCTTTATAAAATATTTAATTTATCATCCTGAGCCAAAAATAGGAGCTCTATCATCTGATGGGTATAATACATCGTATCCAAAAACTATTACTTGCTTACCAACTTCTATACGGCAACTTACTAACTTAACACATCTCACCATAACTAATACTTGTCTAACAAGCTTACCAATTGACATATACAAGTTACCTAACTTGCGCCATATTAATTTAAAAACAAATCAGTTTCAACAATTACCTGAGGTTATCCTGCAAAGAGGTACCGAATTTTCTTGTGATAATAACCCTTGGTATAAACCCGAGGAATTAGAAAAACTAGACCTAACTCAACTATTACTTTATTATCAAATTCCTTATGAATTACGTATATTAAGCTTCAGTAAATTACAGGAATCAGTGTCCTGTATGCCATCAAAATACCTTTCAAAGCTCCCCAGCAATTTAAGCCAGCTTCCTCAACTGGACTTAATACAAAGGCTGAGTACAGCAGCAGCTTATCACCAAAAGCTTCCTTGTAATTTGCAGCTTTTACATGTTCAGAGTTTAACAGTACTCTGTGCAGATGTTTTAGCAAAACAACAACATCCCGATTATATTCAAGACCTAATTGAAAAATCTCTCCCTCAAGATTTACAACACGCAGAACGCATTGAGCTTATTAACCAAAAATGCCATGTAGAAGAAAGTAGGATTGTATATTTTAAACAATTCAACAATCAATTAATTCCTTTTAGCCTAGCACGGCCTCTATGTACGCTTAAAGATGTAGAAAATATATTTCAAGAATTTGCTAAAGGAAAAATAGATCTTTATTTAGTCCCACAAAGAGTATCCCTAAACGAGTAAAAATCGGTGCTATTCAGCAGATAAATTGATAAAATTATTTTGGGGACATGACTAAATAAGCTTAAAGTCCAAGGTTATTCTTAACTAGGTTTTGCTGAAAAAGACTAAAAGCATAAGATAATTATAGAGTTAAGAGAATAAAAAGGTTGAATAAATGCAAAGTCTTTTTAGTGAATATATCGAAAAAGTTTGCACTTGTTACTATATAAGTTCCTACATATTTATTCTACTCCTTACTATCATCTCTGCGAGGTGTTTAGTATCGGATGGTTGCAATATAGATAATGAAGGAGTAAATTTGGGGATAGCATATATAAAATCACGAGGATGGTATGGAAATAACATTACATAAGCTTGCTAGGACAACACCAGCAATAAGGAAAGAGATACAGCAGAGCAAATTAACCTATAAAGAACTGGCTAGAAAGTTTGGGGTGAGTGTAGATACAATATACCGGTGGAAGAGAAGAGACAATGTTCATGACAGGAGCCATGCACGGAAGAATCTTCTATCTTCTATCTTCTATCTTCTATCTTCTTTAAGCTCAATCCAGGAGCATATAGTTGTAGAATTAAGGAAGACGTTAGGCT
>MKUM01000098.1 GCA_001897825.1 Candidatus Amoebophilus sp. 36-38 | reverse complement strand
CAAGCATGTCTGACAGTCGAGAGTATACTGACAATCTCTCCCCCATGTTGTGATAGTTTGTCAGATTAAATGCTGACTAGTACATATTAGTTAGTTGCTAGTAGATCTCCAAGAACTTTATAAAAAGAATATTCAATGGGGAATAAAAAATTATCACCGAAAGTACAGAAGCTTTACAATTCATACGGTAGGTTTTATTGTTTCCTGCTCAACATCCCAGCCTTTGCTGGATACACATACACACTTTTTTAACAGAATCAAGTGATTTTTTTCATTAATTTCGATCAATGCCCACCTGCTTGCTGTAACAACTTGACTATTTCTGTATGATTTTTCTGATTAGCAAGCATTAAAGGTGTCTCACTATCACTATCGGCAGCATTAACATCAGCTCCTTTTTCTATTAATAACGCTACTACCTCCTTGTATCCGAACCTCGCAGCAAGATGTAATGGTGTATCACCCCAGGTGTCAGTAGTAGTAGCATTAACATTTGCTCCTTTCTCTAGTAGTAAAGCTACAACATCTTTATCGCCAACCTCCGCAGCAAAATGGAATGGTGTATGACCCCAGGTGTTAGTAGCATTAATTTCTTCCCCTTTTTCTAGTAGTAAGGCTACCACATCTTTATGGCCATGCTTCGCAGCAACATGTAATGGTGTATCACTACAGGTGTTAGTAGCATTAATTTTTTCCCCTTTTTCTAGTAGTAAGGCTACTATCTCTTTGTGTCCGTGCTGCGCAACAGCATGTAACGGTGTATAACCCGCGTAATCAACTACATTAATATCAGCACCGTTTGCTAAAAGCACTTGGACTATATTAGACTGATTATAAATAACAGCATAATGTAAAGCAGTTAAGCGATCTTTAGAAGGAGAATGTTCATTCACATCTAAACCGTTTTTTAATAATTCTAATACCTTATCTAAATTACCCAAGGATATTGCCTTTTGTATGGGAGTTATAGGTTGAGGAAGTGGAACAACACTTGTGACCTTTGCAGGTGTCGTAATGGAATTTGATTTTTTACCCGAGGTATCAACACTAGTAATTTGATTAACTGTTGCAACTGAAGCAGAAGTTATTTTAGGAACTGACACAATTCCTAAAGATGCTTCACTGCCTTTCTCTTTCTCTTTTTCTTTTTCTTTCTCATCGTGCTTTTGTTTCTCTTCTTCTAATTCTTTCTTTAATTTCTCTACTTGGTTTAATAGTTCTTGCTCTCTAGCCGAAACAGTATTTTCTTTTTCTTTACTTACCTCTTTTGATTCTTCTAAAGAAGGGACTTCATGCTCACTTGCCTTTTCTAAAAAATCGTAATAACTCCGCTCTATCAGGTAACGTACTTTACTCATTGCAGGTCGCTGATCTCTATCCGTTTCCTTTTTTAATGGTGGCTCTGGCAACCAACATTTTTCTATCACCTTCCTTAGCTGTGGGGGGGTATCTGCACTAATTACTTCAAGGTTGCCTGCTGTGATATGCTTACAAATCTGCAATAGTCCTATAACTGTTTCAAAAGGATTTTTACGTGTACCCAACTGCCATAATACCATCCCATAACTATATACATCTGCAGCTTTACTATTCTTCTCTGTAAGAAATGTTTCAGGAGCAGCCCAGCAATAGGTACCACCCCAAGTTCCATGTGTAGATTCCTCGCTTTTTAATGCAGATGTACCAAAATCTGTAACTTTCGCTCGTCCATTTCTATCCAGTAAAATATTTTCACTTTTTAGATCACCATGTACAATATCTCGATCATGCAAATAACTCAGCCCTTCTGCTACATCTAGCCCTATTCGATAACGTTGTTCCCAACTTATGTCTTTTGTCTTATCCTTTAATAGACTCCATAAAGAACCTCCTGTAACATACTCCATTATTAAACAACCTTCTTGGGGACAATATCCTAGAAAAGTAACTATATTTTTATGGGGATAGTTGGCCATAATAATGCACTCTCTTTGAAAGATAGCAAATTGCTTGCGTGAGTAATTTCGTAGCCTTTTAACTGCTACCACTTTACCCCGGTAATTAGCTCGGTAAACTTCCCCGAATGTTCCGCCACCCAAAGAATTGCTTCTATTATATTGCACTTCTAATTCTCGTTTAGGAATGAGTGGTAGTAATTTGTTAAGATTTAGCCTTTCACAAGCTGCTAGGAGTGCTTCCAGTTTATTATCTAATTCTAGTTCTCTTTCTTCCTCTTCCATTTTATCTAATAAACTAATAGATTCTTGATGATTTTGCACTGCTGCCCTATTTAGCCAAATCTTTGCTTCTTCTCCAGCTTCTTTGCTGTACTGATAAAGCCAGACATAATAACTTTTTTCTCCCAGCATAAATTGTGCATCAGGATGCCCTTGTATAGCCAACTCAAGTAACTGCTGGGGGTTACCCATATCATCGATAGAGCCTTTTACTGGCTCTTCACCTTGGCTCCAATCTTCATCTCCTTCCATCATCCCTCCTAAAAGTCCTTGCTTATTCAGGTGTACATAGCCTGGCTGACCAGGTTGAGGTAGATTAAAATCAACAAATCTATCTTGCTCTTTTGGACTTAGTTGAGATACTCGTTTTAAGTCTATATCTGGGGATATACTTACAGGTAAATCATGAGGTTTGCTAGTAAAATCTCCATGCTTTTCTATAACTTTTGCTTTTAGTTCTCCTTGTTCTTCATATAAGTCTTTTAATTCCCATCCTGCTGAAGTAAATTTTTGCTCTATTAATTGCTTGATTATTTCAATCCGTTTAGTTGATCCTAGTATAACATCTGCTTGTTCTTTTTCTTGAGCAAGAACTTGATTAAAAGAATGATCACAGCTCTGTAAACATAAACTGAGCAACAGAGCACATGCTATCAGACTATGAGTTAATTTGTAATGCCTTTTCATTTTGTATAAGTCAAATGTTGATCATAAATTAGTTGTTAGCTAGTAAATTCCAATCAACGGAGGAAAAATTACTTTAATGCTTATACTCTTCATTCCTTGTCGGCCGTATAACAAGAACTGTCGCTAGATCAAGCTCAAGCTAAAAACTGTTTCGGTATAGAAAATAGCCCCAAGGTAATATCTCTTCATTTAAAAAACGGATTATCTTCAAACAACAGTTTAGAAGGGATTAATTACTTGCTTAAAAGCTTAGTTAGCTCTTTTAGTTCTTTAACTTTGGCTTGTGCATTTATATCGCCTTGATCAGCAGCTTTTTGATACCATTTTGCCGCCTCGTCATAATTCTGATCTACTCCTTGCCCATTTTTATACATAAGCCCCAGGTTATTTTGTGCATTCGCATGCTCTTGGTCAGCCGCTTTTTGATACCATTTTACTGCTTCTTGATAATCCTGTTTTACACCTTGGCCCTTACTATACATAACACCCAGTTGATATTGAGCAAATACATGCCCTTGATTGGCTGCGCTTGTATACCATTTGAGTGCTTGTTGATAATCCTTTTTTACTTCCTTACCACCATAATACATATTACCTAGTCTATATTGTGCATTTATATATCCTTGCTTAGCAGCTTTTTGATACCATGCTACTGCCTTTTGTTCATCCTTTGCCACCCCTCTTCCATTATCATACATCACGCCCAAATTACATTGTGCCTCCACATGGCCTTGCTCAGCAGCTTTTTGATACCATGCTATTGCCTTGCGGGCGTCTTTAGGTATGCCTTGGCCATTTGCATACATCCCGCCTAAAATAAATTGTGCCTCCACATATCCTTGTTCAGCAGCTTTTTGATACCATGCTGCTGCCTTGCGGGCATCTTTGGGTACGCCTTGGCCATTTGCATATATCCCGCCTAAAATAAATTGTGCCTCCACATATCCTTGTTCAGCAGCTTTTTGAAACCGTTTTACTAGCTTGAGTCCATTCTTTACTATGCCTGTTCCGTGTTCATACATCGCGCTTAAAATAGATTGTGCCTCTGCATCTCCTTGAGCCGCCGCTTTTTGATACCATGCTACTGCCTTGCGTTCATCTTTATCTACCCCCATGCCATTTGCATACATCGCGCCTAAATTACATTGAGCAGCTGCATATCCTTGCCCAGCAGCTTTTTGATACCATGCTACTGCCTTGCGATGATCTTGTGGTACGCCATGCCCATCTTCATACATCGCGCCCAAATTACATTGAGCAACTGCATATCCTTGATCAGCTGCTTTTTGATACCATGCTACTGCCTTACGGTGATCTTGTGGTACGCCTTGTCCATTTTCATATATCACGCCCAGATTATGTTGTGCGGCTGCATATCCTTGGTCCGCTGCTTTTTGAAACCATGCTGCTGCCTTGTGGACATCTTTGAGTAGGCCTCGTCCAGTTTTATACATCACGCCCAGATTATGTCGTGCAGCTGCATATCCTTGATCCGCTGCTTTTTGATACCATGCTACTGCCTTGCGTTCATCTTTATCTACTCCCTTGCCATCTGCATACATCGCACCCAAACTAAATTGAGCAGCTGCATATCCTTGCTCAGCTGCTTTTTGAAACCATACTACTGCCTTGTGGGCATCTTTGTGCACACCTTGTCCATTTGCATACATCACGCCCAAATTAAATTGAGCAACTGCATAGCTTTGATCAGCTGCTTTTTGATACCATTCTACTGCCTTGCGTTCATCTTTATCTACTCCCTTGCCATTTGCATACATCCGGCCCAAATTATTTTGTGCCTCTGCATCTCCTTGATCAGCTGCTTTTTGATACCATGCTACTGCCTTGCGTTCATCTTTACCTACTCCCTTGCCATTTGCATACATCCAGCCCAAATTAAGTTGTGCCTCTACATATCCTTGATTAGCAGCTTTTTCATACCATTCTACTGCCTTTTGATAATCCTGAGCTACTCCCTGGCACTTAACATACATAAATCCTAGCTTATTTTGTGCCTCAGCAAGTCCTTGCTTAGCTGCTTTTTGATACCATGCTACTGCCTTTTGTTCATCTTTATCTACTCCCTTGCCACTTGCATACATCACGCCCAAATTACATTGAGCAGCTGCATATCCTTGATCTGCCGCTTTTTGAAACCATGCTACTGCTTTTTGATAATCCTGAGTTACTCCCTGGCCCTTATCATACATAAATCCTAGCTTATTTTGTGCCTCAGCATGTTCTTGCTCAGCTGCTTTTTGATACCATGCTACTGCCTTTTGTTCATCTTTATCTATTCCTTTGCCACTTGCATACATCACGCCCAAATTACATTGAGCAGCTGCATCTCCTTGATCTGCCGCTTTTTGAAACCATGCTACTGCTTTTTGATAATACTTTTGTCCTATATCCCCCTCTCTTTTCTCAGATCTACGAGCTACTGCATATAGTGTACAAGCTACTTTGTATTGGGCTTCAATATGTCCTTTTCTTCCTGCCTTATCGTACAGTGTCAAAGCTTCTCGATAATTTTGTGGCATTCCTAACCCTTTTTCATGCATCATCCCTAATTTAAAAGTAGCATCAATACAACCTAGCTGGGAAGCCTGTCTGTAATAGTCAAAAGCTTCAGGGTAATGAAGATAACTCCTCCTATCTTCAAAGTATATATCTCCCAATGTAAGACAGGCAATTGAAACTTCTTCCTGAGAGCTTATATCTGTATTTCTAATTATACCTGTATTTCTAGTCCTAATTATTTGTGTACAGGCATTAAACATGATGGCCTTTTTTGAAGAGACAAGTTGTGTTTTGTCTGAATAATCTCTGCAAAGAGTATTTTCTGAGAGAATTAACTCATTAAATTCTCTGCAAGTGCGCCGAATATTCAAAAGAGTTGAGGAAGGTAGAAAGGACAAGATGAGTAGTTTTATTTCAGCAGGCATTTCTATAAGTGTAGAAGAAATAAGAGTGTTTCCCGCTGAAGTGTCCT
>MKUM01000097.1 GCA_001897825.1 Candidatus Amoebophilus sp. 36-38 | reverse complement strand
GCATATTAAAAAATGTATGTCCATTAGAGGGATCATCTTCAATTTCTGGATTGCTTCGGCATCGCCTCGCAATGACTGCCTACAAATTCCTCGTTACACTCGCAGTGACATCAACGCACTGGGCCATCCAGCTAGAACACGCTCACACCATCCAATATCCAATGAAGAATACTTAATTGATCATATAAAATTGAAATAAAAACTTACACTTGTTTCTACAGCATTTGTTTACTATATTTACAGCCGATAAAAGTATTAAAAATTTATAAAAAATGGCTTTAAATAAAGAGGAAAAACAAGAAATATTTTTGACGTATAGTACCAAAAATTTGGCACAAGATACGGGGTCTGCAGAATCACAAATTGCCTTATTTAGTAGCAGAATTAATTATTTGACCGAACACCTCCAATCACATCCTAAAGACAAAGCATCTAGGCTAGGGCTCATTAAACTCGTTGGAAAAAGGAAAAAACAATTAACTTATTTGCAAAATACAGCGATAGACCGATATAGAGATGTGATAGTTAGACTAGGCATCCGTAAATAAGTTTATTGGTAAAGACCTAATCTTGGATGGCTTACGCCTATACTTACCCAAATTCGGTATTTAACCTGATAAGGCTAGCTAGACAAAAAATGGCTGTATGGATGGGCGTAATTTATACCCGTTTACTTGCTACAGCTCCGTTAAAAACGACATAAAATAAAGATTTAACCCACATATGTTTGAAAAACCCATATTCAAAATAATCAACTTACCTGAACACAGAGAAATAACTATAGAAACAGGAAAATTAGCGAAACAAGCAGATGGATCCGTTGTGGTCAAGATGGGAGATACCATGTTATTAGCAACCGTGGTATTTAAAGAAGAAGTAGATCCAAGCGTCGACTTTTTGCCCCTTCACGTAGAATATCAAGAAAAATACGCTGCAGCCGGCAAAATACCAGGTGGATTTCTAAGACGTGAAGGTAGATTAGGAGATCATGAAATCTTGATTTCTAGGCTAGTAGATCGGGCCATAAGACCTCTTTTCCCTTTTGATTATACGCATGAAACACAGCTTAACATTTTTTTAATCTCGGCCGATCCAGAGATTATGCCAGAAGCATTGGCTGGACTAGCAGCCTCTGCAGCGCTGATGATCTCCCCCATTCCTTTTAAAGGTCCTATCTCTGAAGTACGCGTAGCTAGGATAAATGGAAAATTTATCATCAATCCTACACAAACAGAGTTAAATAAAGCGGATATTGATCTGATCGTTGGAGGTAGTATGGAAAACATCATTATGGTAGAGGGTGAAATGGACCAGGTACAAGAAGCTGATATGATCGCTGCCATACAATTTGCGCATGAAGCCATCAAAATACAATGTCAAGTACAAAAAGAACTAGCTGCTGCAGTAGGAACACCTAAATTTGAAGTCGCCTCGATCGAAAAGACAGTGAATACTGCCTTAAAAGAAATCGTATTCAAAGAATTATATCAAGAAGTATATGCCGTAGCAAAAAGGGGCATCAGCAACAAGCGAGTGCGCAAAGAAGCATTTAAAAGCGTTAAAAATGACTTTCTAAAAAAGCTCACAGAAAATCCAGAAATAAATCCTACTCATTTTGATGACTATTTTTATGAGCTAGAAAAGCAGGTAGTACGTGATCTAGCACTCAACGAAGGCTTAAGGATAGATGGCAGAAAATTAAATCAAATAAGACCGATTGATTCTGAAATTGACTATTTACCTGCTGCACATGGCTCTTCGCTATTTACAAGGGGAGAGACCCAATCTTTAACTACGGTCACCTTAGGTACTAAACTGGATGAGCAGTTGATTGACCGGGTTTTGCTCAGTGGATATAGCCGATTTATGTTACACTATAATTTCCCAAGCTTTTCTACTGGTGAAGTAAAAATAAATAGAGGACCCGGCAGACGAGAAATAGGTCATGGTCACCTGGCAATGCGTGCACTCAAACAAGTACTTCCCTCCGATACAGATAATCCTTATACCATCCGTATTGTTTCAGACATATTGGAGTCTAATGGATCGTCTTCTATGGCTACTGTATGCGCTGGTTCACTCGCGCTCATGGATGCAGGAGTACCCATTAAATCTGCTGTTTCAGGTATAGCCATGGGATTATTGATGAATGAAGAAACTGGCAAATATGCCATCCTATCCGACATATTAGGAGATGAAGATGCTTTGGGAGACATGGATTTTAAAGTGACGGGTACCGCACATGGGCTTACTGCCTGCCAAATGGATATTAAAATAATAGGTCTAACGCCTCAACTTTTAGAAAAAGCACTAGAGCAAGCGAAAGCAGGCAGAATGCATATTTTGTCAGAAATGAACAAAACACTAGCAGCGCCTAAAACTAGTTACAAAAAACACGCTCCTAGCTTCAGTACGATGAATATCCCTAAGAACATGATCGGTGCTGTGATCGGGCCTAGTGGCAAAGTAGTCCAAGAGATACAAAGAGAAACAGGAGCTACGATCGTTATTGAAGAGGTAGAAGGTAAAGGCGTTATTAAATTCTTTGCTCCCAACCAAGAAGCCCTTCAAGCTGCAGAGAACAAAGTAAAAGATATTGTCGCAGAACCAGTCATCGGCGATGTTTATCAAGGGAAAGTAAAATCTATTGTTCCTTTTGGAGCTTTTGTAGAGTTTATGCCAGGAAAAGAAGGGTTGCTGCATATATCTGAAGTAAAATGGGAAAGAATAGAAAATCTTGAACAAGTACTGGAAGTAGGAGAAGTAATACAAGTTAAACTTCTAGAAATTGACCCTAAATCAGGTAAATTCAAACTATCTCGTAAAGCCTTACTGCCTAATCCAAAAGCAGCAGGGGCTTAATTGAATTAGAGATAGTAGAGTTCTTGCATAACCAAGAATTCAGTTCACTGGGCAGGAAGAAATTTGCGAGAAACCGGAGTTGTGGTGTCGGGAATTATTCCCGACACTCCAATGGACTGTCAGGAGTTTCCTCCTGACAGCACATGAGGATTGGTGAGTCAGGGCTGGGGCCCTGACTCACACTTATGAACGAACCCAGAGGGCTCAAGGCGAAGGTTATGCAAGAACTCTAGTGTAATTGATTATAAATATATGTATATTATTGATGATACATCAGTCATCCAACTTTGATTTTTAAATAACCCGTATGAGACAGCTCAAAATAAGTAAGCAAATTACGAATCGTGAAAGCCAGTCATTGGATAAATATCTTCAAGAGATAGGTAGAGTAGATCTACTGACTCCAGAAGAGGAAGTAGAACTTGCTAAACGTATTAAATCAGGAGATAAAGCTGCCTTGGAGCAACTGACTAAAGCTAACTTACGTTTCGTAGTATCTGTGGCTAAACAGTACCAAAATCAGGGTTTATCATTGAGTGACTTAATCAACGAAGGGAACCTAGGCCTCATTAAATCAGCCCAACGTTTTGATGAGACAAGGGGATTTAAATTTATCTCTTACGCTGTATGGTGGATCAGGCAATCTATCTTACAAGCTTTAGCCGAACAGTCTCGTATCGTGCGTTTGCCGCTAAACAGGGTGGGTACACTGAACAAATTATCTAGAACATTCTCTCAACTTGAACAAAAGTTTAAACGTGAGCCAACCGCCGAAGAGCTTGCCGAAGAGCTAGAGGTCACAGCCAGTGAAGTAAGTGATACCATGAAAATATCTGGGCGCCATGTTTCTGTGGATGCTCCCTTTGTACAAGGGGAAGAACACAGCTTGTTAGATGTCTTGGAGGATGATGACGAAGATAAACCTGATGATACACTGATTGATGAATCTTTATGTAAAGATATAGAGCGAGCATTGTCTTTACTTACTGACAGGGAAGCTGGGGTAGTTAGTTATTATTTTGGATTGCGCGGAACGAACCCCATGACCTTAGAAGAAATAGGCACTAGGTTTAATTTGACACGTGAACGCGTAAGGCAGATTAAAGAAAAGGCCATTAAAAAATTACGTCAGGTAGCAACTAGCAAGACGCTCAAAAATTACCTAGGATAGTTCTACCCATATGTCTCATACCAGTTCTTCTGCTCCTGTATCTGTAGCCATTATTGGCTCTGGGCCTGCAGGATACACAGCCGCTATCTATGCTACCCGAGCTGGATTGGATGTGACCCTTTACGAGGGGGCACAGCCTGGCGGACAGTTGACTACTACGACGGATGTAGAAAATTATCCAGGCTATCCAGAAGGAATATTGGGTAGTCAGATGATGTTAGACTTCAAAAAACAAGCACAACGTTTTGGTACAGTTATACAAAACGCCACGGTTACAAAAGTTAATTTCTCCGTTTATCCTTTTCAAATCACCACAGATACAGGGTTAACTACGCTAGCTAAGACTGTCATTATTGCTACAGGTGCTTCTGCGAAATGGCTAGGCCTCGAATCTGAAAAGTGGCTTTATGGCCGAGGTGTCTCTGCTTGTGCAACCTGTGATGGTTTCTTTTTCAGAGGGCAAGAGGTAGCTGTGGTAGGAGGAGGTGATACGGCAGCCGAAGAAACTCAACATTTGTCCAAACTCTGTAAAAAAGTATATGTGTTTGTGAGAGGGGAAAAAATGCGGGCATCTCATATCATGCAACAACGCATCATGAATAAGCCGAATATTTCTTTATTTTTTAATACAGAAGTCAAAGAAATAGTAGGTGATGAAGCGGTGGTAGGTGTACGTTTATTTGATAAGAAAACGCAAACAACTTACGGACTACCTATACAAGGTTTTTTTGTGGCTATTGGCCACCAGCCTAATACGGATTTATTTGCACCTTATCTAGAACTGAATGCTAAAGGATATATACACACCATACCAGGAAGTACTAGAACGAATATACCGGGTGTATTTGCAGCAGGGGATGTACAAGATAGTGTGTACAGACAAGCTGTCACTGCTGCTGGGACAGGCTGTATGGCAGCCTTGGATGCAGAAAGGTTTTTAGCTCTTGGGGAGTAATTTAGCAGTCGCTTAGGTTTGTTTTATTATTCAGTCGCACAAGTGAAAAACACTTGCGCGATAAAGGGCGATAAAGGGGTAGATGCTTGCACCAGCAAGGAAAGCTTTAATTCAATTTCTACTACTTGGATTATTTCTTTAAAGACCTTTATATAGATCATCTAGCAAATGAAGCTCTTCTAATTGGGATAATTGACGTAAAGTCTTAGTTGTTCTTGAGCCTAGCATATTACCTTTTAGAAGGAGCTTTTTCAAGTTAGTTGTACCTGCTAGCGATCTAAGCAACACTTTAGTTTGTGTATCACTTAGTTCGTTATAAGATAAATTAAGCTCCTCTAACTTGGATAAACCAGGCAGAATTCTAGCTAAATACTTAGTTTTTTTAAACCTAATTCATTGCCAGATAGATCAAGCTTCCTCAAATCAGTAGCCCTTGCTAAGGATCTGAATAACATTATACTTCCTGCATTCGTTAGCTGGTTACAAGATAGATTAAGCGCTTCTAACTTAGATACATGGCAAAGATTTGTTGTTAAACATTTATTTCCTTCTAGTTGATTATCATGTAAATTAAGTCTTTTTAGACTGGTACTCATTGCCAAAGATCCAAATAATAAGTTACCACCCACATCATCCAATTCATTAAAAGCTAAATTAAGTACTTGCAAATTAGTTAAACTAGGCAGAATCCTGGCTAATTCCTCCATCCCGCCTAAACCTATCTGATTACTAGCTAGTTTCAGCATCTTCAGATTGGATGCGTCACGAAGGTACTCAAACAAAATCTTAGCTTTCTCATCACCTATTTCGTTATTAGATAAGTTAAGTACTTCCAGTCTAGAGAAAAGCTGGTCATTCGTAACGAATATGTCACTTATTGTTGAACCTATTTGATTGGAATTAAAATTAAGTTTCTTCAAACTAAATATTTGTGCCAGACCCTGAAATAGGGCTTCCATTTTTGTATTACCTAGTTCACTATAAGCTAAAGTAAGTGCTTCTAGCTTATGTAAATGGCGCAAGATACTGGCTAAAGCTCGAATCCCTTCAAAATCTATTTTATCAACACATAGTTCATTTAGCTGAAGCTTTTTCAAATTACCTAGTTGTTTCAAGGCTGGTGTTAAGGTCTTAATTTCGTTATTACCTAGGTGATTAGCGCATAAAATTAAACTTTCTAAATTAGGTAAGCTAGGTAGAATTCTACTCAATGCTTGGGTTGCTTCTAAATCTAGTCTGATACTACTTAGAGTAAGTTTCTTTAAATTCAAATTGCTTTCTAGCTGTTGACATAAAAAGGGAATTTCTTCATTACTTACTTCTTCTTTTTGTTCCATAAAAAATTCCATCTCTTCTACTTGAGTGTTTGTAAGATATGGCCAAAATGCTACTGGTAAATTCCTTACTTTTTTCATCAGTTGATAGAAAGAGAAACTAGGAATATTTTCAACAGTTAATTCACTTAATATGGGCTTACGAAAATCTATAACGGTACTTATACCCCAAGAAGATCTACTATTGGTAAATCCCGGCTTATTGATTACACCGAGTGGTGCAACAACATGATATCTTGTGATCAATTGATAAAGAAGGTTGTTAACTCCTCTACAATAGATAATCTCAGGAAATCTTACATAAGACAGAATTTCTAACCACAACGTCCAGTCGAGATTATCGAAAGTCACTGATTCTTCTATCCCACCTCCTTCTTCATCCTTTAGCTCTTCTTTTTTTACTTCGTACCATAGAGGAACATAATGCGATTCCTGTTGCGCGATTACTAACGTCGGTATTCTTTTTATCCGAATCAAATACCCTGCTTTTTTTGCATCAATAGCTTTTCTGCCAGTAGTATCCAACACTTCATAATTAATATCCAGCTTACTATTATTTCCTTCTACTTCGCTTATATCTATTACACAAATACCATTCATGTTTAACTTCTCACATAATATTCTACCTTCTACATTAAACCTTCCTTTATCTACGTTATACCAATCTTCTACTAACTGTTTGTTTTGGGTATAAAAAGCATCACACTTCATTCGTAGATCTTTATAGGTATATTTGCTGCCTGTATGTTTATTCAAGAGTTGTGCTAGCGAATCAAAGAAAGATCTTTCCTTTCCCCTTGCTCTACCTAGTTTACAAGCAAACCCTAGTTCCTCGCATAAAGCCCTAGTAAATTGCTCTTGTTGTCTAAAGCCTTTCCTTAATTCACTATAATCTTTGCTGTCTGCCAAAATACTTGACATCTTTCTTTTTTTACCTAGTATCTCATTCCTTCTATCTAGCCCATTTTCTCTATACAAATCTTCCCATATGCCAATACTTGGAATCGTAGATACGCCTTCTTCATGCACCTGATTACTCCGAATATAACACGATGTGTTGTCGGCACCTAACAAATTAGTATTCCAGCTTAGACTGTCTTCAAACAAATTTGCATCTTCTACAATATTGCTACTACTCGCTAGTTCGATTTCCATACTATCATCTTCTTCTTGTTTGGATTCATAACAGCTTTTTATTGTCTCTGGCTCATTTGGATTGCCAGTATTGCAGCTCCCCAGCAAAACAACAATCATCAATAAGTATACTATAAAAGATGGTAAATAAGTTATTCTTAAATACATAAACAGATATTACAAAGGATAGATACCGTACTCTTTAGAAATCAATAACAAAATTTTGTACGGAAATTCTTAAAACTTTATCAGAAATAGAAACTTTTTTGTAAAAAATACTTGATACAAAATCAATGTATATATGATTGTTTGTTTATATATAACCAATATGATTAAGACAACGAAGTTTAAAAAAATTGCTTTTGTAAGGAATGTATTTTATAGAGGATGGATTTAATAATAGCTTTTAGGCATCTTAAATCCAAATACTCAATTTATATATATAATTTTATTTGATTTTGGTTGTTCTATAAAGAGTTATTTTTAGATATTCAACCAGTACATTTTTAAAATAAATTTCGAACATGGTTATTAGTTTATAGCATGTGCTTAAGTGACCTTAGATGATTCGTAAATTTTTATATCTTGTATGTTAAAATACACTACTTTACAAGCAAAATTCTATATTGCAACTTATTTTCAGTATAATAAATATGGCTTTAATTAAATCTATAGCAGGCGTCAGAGGTACTATCGGCGGAAAAGTAGGCACTAGCCTAACACCTATTGACGTTGTGAATATTACTGCTGCTTTTGCTAGACAAGTTATCAAACCGTCTTCGCGGCAATTGGTAGTTATAGGAAGAGATGCTCGCCCTTCTGGGACCATCCTTACACAACTTGTATCAGCTACATTACAGAGTTTAGGTATCAATGTAATTGATTTGGGTCTTTCTACCACTCCTACCGTAGCATTGGCAGTTATGCAAGAAGAAGCCAGTGGTGGTATTGTTATTACAGCTAGCCACAATCCAGCTAAGTGGAATGCGCTGAAGTTATTTAATAAATTCGGAGAATACATAGATGCAGTTGCTGCTGCCAACGTATTTAAGCTCGCAGAAGCAGGTGATCACGAATTTGTAACAACCCAAGAACTAGGCACCTATCATTATCAAGATGGCTATATAGATCAACACATCGAACAGATTTTAGCATTACCACTAGTCGATAAAACAGCTATTCAACAACGAAAATTTAAGGTCGCCGTAGATGCCGTCAACTCTACAGGAGGCTTGGCAGTACCCAAATTACTACAAGCGCTAGGTGTAGCTTGCACCAAGCTATACTGTAATCCAACTGGGCTTTTCCCGCACGAGCCAGAGCCCGTTACGCAAAACTTAGGGGAGTTGATAACTACCCTCAAACAGGGTAAGTATGATTTAGGAATAGCTGTGGATCCGGATGTAGATCGATTAGTCATCATCGATGAAACAGGTGAGCCATGGGGAGAAGATTATACCTTGGTGGCAGCGGCTGACTATGTGCTAGGTCGTATCCCTGGTAATACCGTTTCTAACCTATCTTCTTCTAGCGCACTACAGGTCATCACCGAACAACATGGTGGCACTTATGCTACCTGTCCTGTTGGTGAAATGTACGTAGTAGATAAAATGAAAGCTACTCAAGCAGTTATTGGTGGGGAAGGTAATGGGGGAGTTATCTACCCTCCCCTGCATCATGGAAGAGATGCGCTTGTGGGAATTGCCCTCCTATTATCACATCTAGCACGAAGCGGTAAGACGGCTTCTAGCTTGCGGGCCACCTATCCCAGCTATGTAATGGTTAAAACTAAAATTGAGCTTACACCCGACATCAATCCTGCTGCTATCTTAGAAACAATAAAAAGGCAATACAGTTCCCACCCTATCAATACCGAGGGGGGCATTAAAGTAACCATGCAAGAGGGATGGCTTCATGTAAGACAATCTAATACCGAACCGATTATTCGAATTCATGTAGAAGGGAAGAATCAAGAAACAGCTAATCGTATAGTAAAAGAAGTATTAGAACTTATCCAAGCCATTTTTCCTTCTATTAAAGTTTCATAAATTTATGTATGTTTATCTAGACAACGCTGCCACTACCCAGTTAGATCCAGAAGTGCGGGCAGCCATGCTGCCTTATATGGAAGGGCTATATGGCAACCCATCTTCTTTACATACTTATGGGCGTACAGCTAAAGTAGCTGTAGAAAAATCACGCAAAATAGTAGCTGAATTACTCCATGTTACGCCCAGCGAAATATTTTTTACTTCAGGCGGTACTGAAGGAAACAACCTAGCAATCAAAGGAACCATAGAAAAATCAGGAATTGCTCATGTCATTACTTCATCTATAGAGCATTTAGCAGTATTAGAACCCATACAAGATTTGGCTAGGACACAAAATATCCACGTCCACTATGTAGCTCTAGACTCCATGGGTCAAATCAATTATCATCATTTAGAAGAACTCCTTCAGCAACACAAGCCTGCTTTGGTAAGCTTGATGCATGGAAATAATGAGCTAGGGAATCTAAATGATTTATTAAAAATTGGCACACTATGCCGACAGTACCAGGCTATCTTCCATACGGATGCGGTTCAAACACTCGGAAATTATGAACTAGACTTATCACAATTACCGGTAGATATTCTGGTAGGATCAGCCCATAAATTTCATGGCCCCAAAGGTATTGGGGTTGTTTATATAAACAACCGATTATCTATACCTCCTCAAATTTTAGGAGGTGCCCAAGAACGAGCTATGCGAGCAGGCACAGAAAATGTACCTGCCATCGTAGGACTGGGCCAAGCACTATGCATCGCCCATCGAGATATGGATGCTAATCGAAAGCATATAGAGCGCATCAAAAAACACATGATTCAAAGATTACAAGCTTCCATTCCTAACGTAGGTTTTTATGGAACTAGTGCACAGCTAGGGCAAAGCCTTTACACGCTTTTGAGTGTGAAATTGCCCTATTTTGAAGCACAAGATATGCTATTATTTAATCTAGATATCCATCATATTGCTGCGTCCTCTGGTAGTGCATGTACTAGTGGAAGTCAAAAAAAATCGCATGTAATGGAAGCGCTATATCCTACAGAAAAGTCTATAGCAATCCGTTTTTCATTTAGTAAATACAACACCATCGAAGAAATTGACTACGTCATTGCTCATCTAACTGAAATCTATCATCAATTTTAGCTCATGTATTGATTAAATGTCCCAGGTATAAACTATTTTTAAGCAAGAAACTATATATTTATTCTATTCCCAGTACAACACATATGAAAAAATCGGTTTGGAAATATTATGGCATAGCTTTAGTGGCTGTTTTGTTAGATCAAGTTCTCAAACTTTGGGTCCATTTTAACATGCAAATGGGTGTCCTAGGTCAAATTAAGTTGCTTGATAATTGGTTTAAGCTATTCTATACGTTAAATCCAGGAATGGCATTTGGTATACAATTTGGGTTTAAATACGACAAAATACTACTTACCGTTATACGCATCATTGCTACCGCCATGATCATTAGGTACATCTGGCAACTGTCTAAACACGAAAAGGGAGCCAAATGGTTACTCTGGGGATGGGCCCTTGTGTTGGGTGGTGCGGCTGGAAATGGAATTGACAGTATTTTTTATGGCAAGCTTCTTGCAAATACTCCGTATGGGGCCCCGATGTCTTGGTTTTACGGTCAGGTAATAGACATGCTGTATATTGATATTTGGACTGGTAGACTTCCTAATTGGGTTCCTTGGTTTTCAGGCAACTTTGTTACTTGCTTACCTGTCTTTAACCTGGCTGATGTCGCTATTTTGGCAGGGGTAGCTTTAATTATTTTAGGAAAAAAAGATAATCTTCAACAACCTCAAGAGATGGATGAAGCAAACGAACTGAAGGAGGCAGAACCTTTAAAAAGATTAACAGAACTTCCAGAAGAAATAACGGATCATCATGCTGGGGATATAGAGAATCAATAAGTAATCTTACGCAACTAGGAGATTGTATTACTAATTAGCTTTGTAATTGAAAGCATTCAAGCACTATACTACCACCAAGACTTGGGAAAAAAGTTAAAAAAAACCGCCTTGCAGAAAAAGGCGTTTTCAGTGTGCTGTCGGGAGTTTCCTCCCGACAGCACAGAAAAATTGTCGTTTTTACTGGATACCTACATGCTTATAAGTTTTCTATGGTGGTGCCAGGCGAGACCCCTGACACCACGGGAAAAGTACGGTGCAGGGATAAGTGGATAAGCAGATGGCATGTATCTAAACGCTACTTAGTTAGCTGCTTAGCCTGATTCACTACCTTGTCATCCCAGTTATTAAGTATAATTTTAAGTGCATGCTTCGGATTCTCGTGCTGAAATTTTCCTATACCTTGTTTCATGCCCTCATATATATTTGAAATAAACTCATCTCTTACAAACTTTTTACCTGTATCAGCCTCTTTTCCATCACTAGCAAAAATGGCCGTAGAGATAGCACATAGTACCACACATTTCATATTGTCTTCTTTTGCTTGTGAAAGGATATGATAGTATAAGTTAGCAATTAACTCTTTTGTCTTTGCAAGTGTTTTTGTTTGGCTGGCCTGGGGACCCACAGCTAAATAAATATAGCCGAAAGAAACTGGAAACAATCCAAATTTGCCAGCCTCTAGTCGATCAGGTGCAAAACTACCATCAGGTAGTATAGGAGCTGGATGTCGCCAAGGAGTTGTATGATTTGCTCCCGCCCAATCACCTAAAGCTCCATCTATTCCTCCTCCTGGAAATTTTATAGATGGGTTAGAAGCATTAATGACTACCGTTTCTTTTTTTGTTTTATCAATGCCTAACTGATGGAGCCAATTATCTGTTGCATTAATCTTAGCTCCTGCCTTATAAATATTGCCTGTCAAATCCCAGTTAGCAATAGGTTGTTCAGGACCAGGTTTATCGCCAGGATTCGGGTCAGGTTTAGGATCAGAATTAGGTTTAGGAGTAAGTTTCTTAATAGGAACTTCAGGATTTCCTCCACAATCACACGCTTGCACAAGCAGGATAGAAATTAAAACACTGTATCGTAGCAGTATATTTTTTACCATATTCTATGCTTTAAAGTTGAAATTAGTACTATAGGTGCCTACAAATATAGTTAACAAGCTAGTATTTATATTAGAGTTCTTGCATAACCAAGAATTGAGTTTTCCTGGGCAGGAAGTAATTTGTGAGAAACCGGAGTTTACTGTGGTAAATGAGGATTTTGAACAAATTACTGACGAACCCAGAGGACTTAAGGCGAAGGTTATGCAAGAACTCTATTATCTTTGATTTACAAAACCAGTAATCAATATATGATTGAAAGTCGTAAAATTTATAGCTTTTCTGAACTCTCAGCGCTATTCTTCATACATGATTAAAAATAGTAAAGCCTTATACCATAACTTATACCAACGTATTTTACCAGCCGTAGAATCTGAAGCAGCATGCCGAGCTATAACACTGCGGCTGCTTGAATACTTCTTTCAATGTGATAACTTAGCACTTACTCTAGATAAGCCTTTAGTCAATCCCGTGCCTGTAGATATATTAACAGATGCCATTGAGCGCCTCCATCAACAAGAACCTATTCAATACATTTTAGAAGAAGCTCCCTTTATGAACAGGAACTTTCATGTCAATCCTGCTGTACTCATACCACGACCAGAAACAGAAGAGCTAGTGACGCTTATCTTAAAAGAAAATACTAATTCCAATTTACATGTATTAGATCTAGGTACAGGAAGTGGATGTATCGCTATTACCTTAGCCAAAGAATTATCAAATGCTCAAGTAGATGCTTTAGATGTCAGTGGACCAGCTTTAGAAGTAGCACGACATAATGCGATCCGATGTCAGGCAAATATAAATTGGATCCATCTGGATATCTTGAAGGGTCCACTACCTGAAAAAAAGTGGGGTATTTTTGTAAGTAATCCACCTTATGTATGCGCTTCAGAACAAAGATGGATGCACAAACGTGTATTAGCCTATGAACCCCCAGAGGCTATATTTGTGTCAGATGAGAACCCACTCCTATTTTATGAACGAATTATTTATCTAGCAAAAGCACATTTACAGCCAGCAGGAAAGCTTTATCTTGAAATAAATGAAAAGTTTGGATTTGAACTAACTCATTTGCTAGCTAGTCACCAGTTTAAGAATATCCGCATTGGCAAGGATTTACAGGGTAAAGATAGGTGGGTAACAGCGTTTATCTAACAAAATAAAGCGGGATTCCGTAGGTTGACCAGCTAGATTTATGTTAATTTTGCAGTTATGAACATACAATATGTACCAATATCGTCTAAAAGGCTTGCAACAGTATTATTACTCGCATGTTGTTGTACGATGCTGTCAAGCTTTAAACCAAGTCCAAGTAGAAAATCAGACTCCAAAAAAAAGAACCTATCTTCGTTATCCACTAAACCCCAATTAAATATTCCAGATAGTACCCAGCTTATCGATCAAGATACTACCCTAACTGATAACTCAAGCGATAGCTTAGCTGCACCTTTGCTTACAAAGCCCCTTGCTTTACAGCCTATTCCGCTAGCGAGCCCTGATCCGCTTCCACCTCTTGATCAGTTGATGACCAAACAATTGATTCATATACAGCCTTATGTTCCTTTTGTACAAGAAATTTCAATAGGTGTAGAGTCTATTAGTTTATTGAAAGACAGTTGGAATTTATTAAAAAATATCAAAAAAAATGATCCCAACCGTTCCTATGAATATGCAGGAAGTTTAGCTATATTATTTAGGAAGAACATACAATTATCTATTGAAGGAGGGTATGCAAACCTTTATCCAGATCATAGGAAGGACAATAGAAATAAATATAGATCAACTGGTTTTTATGGCAGCATCGGATTAGACTATTTAACCCGATACAGTGCAACTGATAATTTATATGCAGGCTTGCGTTATAGTAGGGCTTCTTTTACTAATCATACGCTACCTGACCAACCAGTCACTAAGCCTATTAGCCAAGATCTGACTGCTTCTTGGTTTGAATTGGTATTAGGTTCTGAATCTCTTTTACTAGATAAATTAAATCTTTATGGTGGCTTTACACTATGTATTGGGTATCTATACAACTTTGAAGCATTCAACCCAGCTAGAAATTATGTCATTCCGGGCTACGGAATCAATGCAAATAAGTTCAGACCAGTACTAAATTTATACATTCTATATAAATTTTCTTTTATAGAAAGGATGATTGAACTTAATTAGCAAGGTTTTAATTTTATAGCCTGATTTTCAGGCTCTTTTACTAACTCATTTGATTTATGAAAATTGCAGTTATCGATTTAGGCACGAATACCTTCCATATGGTAATTGTTGAATTAACCAACTACAATTACGAAGAACTATCAAACACACCCCTTGAGGAAATTGAAATAGCTAGAAAGCGGATCTATGTAAGTATTGGCCAAGGCAGCCTTGCTTCCTCTTTTATAACACCTGAAGCCCAACAGCGAGCTGTAGATGCGATGATGGAATTTCGGAAAATGCTGGATGCACATGGGGTAAGCGAAGTGTATGCCGTTGCTACTAGTGCCTTGCGTAATGCACGCAATGGCAATCAACTTATAGATCTTATTGAAAAACAAACGAATATTTCTGTAAAAATAATTTCAGGCGCAGAAGAAGCTGCTCTGATTTATCGAGGTGTTAAGGAAGCTGTAAAAATAAATAATGAAACCGCACTAATTATGGATATAGGCGGTGGCAGCGTAGAATTTATTATTTGTAATACAGATAGGTCTTTATGGGAGCAAAGCTTTGAAATAGGTGCCCAAAGATTGGTAGATCATTTTCATCAGCATGATCCCATTTCACCGGACGATTTAATAAGCATGGATCAGTATTTAGAAGAAAACTTACAGCCTCTTTTTGAAGCAATAGCTAAATACAATCCAACTAGATTAATAGGAAGTTCTGGTGCATTTAGTACCCTTGTATCGATCTACAGCGAAAAAGAAAAAGTAGTAATAGATCCACTAGCTAGATCCTATGATTTGCCTTTTGATGAGTTTGAAGAAATTTATCAAGATATCCGCTATACAACCCATGAAGAGCGCTTACAAATACCTGGACTTTCTAATCAACGAGTAGATATGGTTGTAGTAAGCTTCGCACTCATTTACTTCATTTTGAACAAAACAAGCATTCGTAAAATAACGGCGTCTAAGTACTCGTTAAAAGTAGGGTTGTTTTTCCATGTACTAGAAAAGATTAAAGCGAGAGATAAGAAATAGGCTATATACTTTTCCTCAAAGTCTACTCAAGCTCTTTGTATGGTTTTTCAGGCCAGCTAGAAGTAATCCACTCCACTCCCATGTTTGCGCACGTGCCTCGCGTGTGCCCAACCCGCCGAGTTAGAATTATTGATCGCTCAGTCTTACTGAGCAACCGTACTACATATAATAATTCCATCAAAACTTGTTCAGAAAAATAAATTAGGTATTTATTTGCATATAATCTTTAATAACAAATACAGTATCCCATACATATGCAAATACCCATTTTGTCCCTCATCACTTGGTTACCTGTAGGTAGTGCATGTGTCAATCTACTCATTCCTGCACATAGAAGAAACTTACACAAGGCTATTGTGTTATTAACCTTATCTTTACAAGTTATATGTTTTGTCTGGATTCTCAGTCAGCTATATGCTGCTGCTGCCTGGCAGACTAATCAGCCCCTCTTTAATTCCCTATACTTTGTAGAAAAATGTAGTTGGTTGCGTTTTTCTTTAGGAAATCTAGGTATCCTATCTGTCAACTATTTTTTAGGATTAGATGGTCTGAATGTAGGACTGCTAGGTTTAGCGCTCTTTGTTTTAAGTATAGGAGCTGTTGCTTCTTGGTCTATCAAAAAATATGTAAAAGCTTATTTTATTTTATACTTATTACTAAACACCTTAATTATAGGTAGCCTGGTAGCTTTAGATTTCTTGTTGTTTTATATCTTTTTTGAACTAACGCTAGTACCTATCTATTTTTTGATTGGTTTATGGGGAGAGGCCAACGGACCTGCTGCCGCTACGAAATTCTTTTTATACACACTAGCTGGTGCTATTTTAATACTCGTCGTACTCATTGGTTTAGGATTATCTACCTATGATCCCATAGCTACAGGTATCCAAGCAGGTATATTAAAGGGCTCCGTACTCGAAAACACTGCTCCTGAACAGATTGTATGCATTCAAAAAATGATCCAAAACAATCAAATAGCCGCCCAAGATATCGTACATACCTTTGAAGTACCCTTAATGACCAACACCCAAAATTTTATCCCTCATACTACTTTTAGTATTACCAGTATCCAATCATTCCAAGGATATCCCATGCGTCTCCTTGGATTCTTCATTTTATTAATTGGATTTATGATCAAACTAGCCATTGCACCACTACATAATTGGCTACCAGACGCACACGTACAAGCCCCCACCCCTATTTCTATCGTACTAGCTGGCATTTTGCTCAAACTAGGCGCTTATGGTCTATTGCGGACAGCTTATAGTATATTTCCGGAAGGAGCCATTCACTTTGGTTTTTGGATAGGAGTAATAGGCATCATATCTGGCATATATGCCGCACTGAATGCATTGGCCATGCAAGATCTAAAGAAAATGATCGCTTATTCATCGGTAGCTCATATGGGATTCTTCTTAGTTGGCATAGGTTCATTAACTGCTGAGGGGATGCAAGGTGCTTTATATCAATTGATAAGCCACGGATTAATTGCCAGCTTACTTTTTCTAGTAGTAGCTATCATTTATTCAAGAACTCAGGATAGGACCATCCAAAATTATAGTGGCCTAGCTAGTCAGATGCCTTACTATACAGTGATATCTTTGATAGCGTTTGCAGCGGCATTGGGAACACCTGGGTTTTCAACTTTTATAGCGGAATTACTCATCTTGCTCGGTGCTTTTCAGTCTTCTGTTTATAATTCAGTTTGGAAAATGGGGATAGGTATACTAGGTGGTCTCAGCATATTCTTAAACACTACGTATTATGTATGGACCATACAGCGTATGTTTGGGGGTAAATTTTCTTTACGATTCCCGGATTGGACGATCCTGCTCAGGGATATCCGTATAAAAGAGGCTATATTATTGATTGCAGTTATTATAACTGTAGTAATATTGGGCATTTTCCCTAATTTACTCTTAAGTCTGTCAAAAGATAGTATCAAGCTGTTTGTAGATCAGATATATCAAATAGGTAAAGCCAATTTAAAAACTGTTTACAATCTTTGAAATCTAAGTTTAAGTTCGGTAATCTTTATTTTGAAATTATGCTTCGCCTGCAGCGGGCCACACTTTTTGTCTGCCACACAAAAAGTGTGCGAAAAAGTCACCGCTGTGCGTAAAAATGCTAAAATTTATGACTAGACCCAATTAGTCTAAACTCTTTCCCCTGCACTGCTTTTCCAACACACACACAAGAGATTTAGCGTCCAGACATTCGGAAACACTCGAGCGAGAGCATGTCACCCCTGCGAAAGCAGGGGCACTGTCCTCATGTCTGGCCGGCCACCCTGCAAATTTTTTAACGCACTTTTCTGCAAGGCGTTTTTTTTTAACTCAAAACTATTACATCCTACCCGGAATCCAAAAAGAGCATTGGTGATTACATTTTGTCTAAGCTTCGCTCATAGATTCCACTAAAAAATAAGTTTTGTACGAGATTATAAACAGGATTTTAAAAGCCCTCACTTAAATTATAACTTTTGCTCATATTTTAATGGAGACTCATACAAAGGCCACAACAAGTTTTATACTATTTTTAGTATCTTTTAGCTGAATTTTAGAACCTAGAGTAGTTAAGCATAGAAGTCTATGGAAGCGAAACAATATCCAGTAACAGAAATTAGAAAAGTAGTACCCCATCAACCTGGCGTTTATTTTTTTTACAATAAAGAACAAGCCATTATCTACGTAGGTAAAGCAAAAAATCTTAAAAAGAGAGTTTCTAGCTATTTCAACAAAAAACATCTAACTAGCCTCAAAACTCAAAGAATGGTAGAAGAAATCACTTCTGTTAGCTTCACGATTGTAAACTCTGAATACGAGGCCTTGTTGTTAGAAAATAACCTCATCAAAACTACGCAGCCCCGTTATAATATTTTACTTAAGGATGATAAAACGTATCCTTATATATGCATTACCAAAGAGCCTTTTCCACGTGTTATTGTTACCAGACAACCTTGTGCAGATTCAGGACATTATTATGGGCCATTTACGGACATAAAAAATTTGTATCGGATGCTAGAGCTCATTAGAAGTCTCTATACGATCCGCACTTGCAGCTATAACCTAACTCCAGAAAACATACGCAAACATAAGTTTAAAGTTTGTCTAGAATACCACATGAAACATTGCAAAGGACCGTGCGAAGGGCGACAAACCGAAGAATCGTATAATCAAGAAATCGCAGAAATTGAGACCTTTCTGAAAGGCAATATGTCAGCTATTAAGAAGAATTTTAAAGAAAAAATGTATCAGGCAGCCCAAATGATGGATTATAAGGACGCTCAATCCTATAAGGAAAAAATAACCGCTTTAGACAACTACCAAGCAAAATCTACAATTACCAATCCCCAAATAGGAGATATGGATGTATTTGCTATACTCTCAGATATCAAATCAGCTTTTATCAGCTATCTGCAAATCAAGGAAGGAGCTATTATATTTACCCAAACTACAGAGATTAAAAAGCAGCTAGACGAGCTGGATGAAGAGATCTTGCCTTTAATTATCTTACATTTTAGAGAAAAATATGCAAGCACTGCTTCGGAAGCTTTGGTAAACCTACCCATTAACACATCTCTTGATAAACTCACCATTTCAGTACCTAAAATAGGTGATAAAAGGAGATTGGTAGAATTAGCCATAAAAAATGCACTTTTTCTAAAAAAGGAAGCTTTAACCCGACAAGAGGATAACCAGAAGCGTACGTATAAGCCGCTTGAATTGTTGCAAAAAGAGCTGCGGCTTAAATCGCTGCCCTTGCATATTGAATGTTTTGACAATTCTAACATCCAAGGAGCACATCCTGTAGCCGCCATGGTCGTATTTAAAAATGGGAAACCTGCTAAAAAAGAGTATCGACATTTTAACATCAAAACCGTGGTCGGCCCAGATGATTTTGCATCCATGCGTGAAGTAGTTGGCAGGAGATATACCAGGTTGATAGAAGAAAATCAGAAACTTCCCGATTTAATTGTAATTGATGGAGGAAAAGGACAACTTAGCGCAGCAGTAATAACTTTACAGGAGCTGGGAATTTATGGGCAAGTAGCCATCATAGGCATTGCTAAGCGACTAGAAGAAATCTACTACCCAGAAGATAGCTATCCCCTACATTTAAGCAAACAATCTCCCGCTTTAAAATTATTACAACAAATACGCAATGAAGCACATCGGTTTGCCATCACGTTTCATCGAGACAAGCGAAGCAAGGCAAGCTTCAAAAGTCAGTTAGATATCATACCAGGCATAGGACCTAAAACAATTACTACCCTTTTACAACATTTTGGGTCTGTACAAAACATCAAAGAAGTCGATCTGGATACCTTAGCTAAACAAATAGGTCACAAAAAGGCAATCCAGGTCAAGGAACACTTAAAATAGGAACTTGATTTACAACTTACGTATAAAAAACATTATCGATCAATTTTGTATAAACTGTTTTGTAATAATCTAATAATTTGTTTATATCATGGTCATACAATAAACCTTATTACTATGGAACATAAATTCAAAATGGCACCAAAAATACTAAATATCTTTATGGTACTAACCTTGCTAAATATAAATAGCTGTGGGAACAGCATGAATATGATGGGTAAAAATGGATTTCATGGAAAAGATTCCTATAATAAGAATGAAGAAAATTCTAATGCACAATCGGAAGAAGCGCTGTGTCCTATTTGCGAAGGAGATGATCGTTATCTTTACAAGCTTACTAATGGAGCTATCATATTGTATTGTGAAGAATGTTCTACTTACTGGTTAAGCCCTAAAAATATAGGCCCTCGCGGAGCAGTTGATCGATATGCATTAGAAGAATATTTTAATGTTGATAGTATACATGTCCTTTTTAGTAACAATGGTGCACATCCAGCAGGTCTGGCAACAAAAAAAGAAATCCGAGCGAGTGAATGGAGTGAGATCGGTCCTATATTCATTCGTTCTTGCTAAGGCTCCACATCATGGTCTGTGTGCCACAGATCATGATGTGGAGGAACATTTAAAGTAAGAATTTGTCCAGAATCTCTTTTTTTGATTTCCCTTGATGATTAACAGTGTAGTAAGAGGTGGCACAAGCATCCTCGCTTATATCAAGTTGATCTTATATTAGCTTAACCCACATTCTGGAAGAATTCTATTTCTTTAAGATACAATAGCCCGTATCTTTGCAGAATAATTTTTTCACGCATAAGCATGCAATTTGAATTAGAACATGTAGATACTTCTTCCAAGGCCCGTGCAGGCATTATTACCACCAGCCATGGAAAAATTCATACCCCGATATTTATGCCGGTAGGTACGGCAGGAACTGTGAAGGCAGTAGAGCAACGTAACTTACACCAAGACGTAGCGGCTGAAATCATACTAGGAAATACGTATCATCTATATCTACGCCCTGGCACACACGTATTAGAACAAGCGGGAGGACTTCATGGATTTATCAATTGGAATAAACCTATACTGACAGATAGTGGCGGGTATCAGGTCTATTCACTAACAGACCGCAGAAAGATCACAGAACAGGGCGTCACCTTTTATTCACATATAGATGGGAGCATACACACCTTTACCCCAGAAAATGTAATAGATACACAAAGGAGCATCGGATCGGATATCATGATGGTATTAGATGAATGTACGCCCCATCCTTGTACCTATACGTATGCTAGGCAATCGATGGAAATGACTCATAGGTGGCTGCAAAGAGGTATTGACCAATTTAAAAAAACGACTACAGCAACCAACAACTACCAAACTCTGTTCCCCATTGTACAAGGGAGTATTTATAAAGATCTCCGGCTGCAATCGGCTGAAACGATCGCAGCTATGGATCAACCCGGAAATGCGATTGGAGGCGTATGCCATCCTACCGGTCAGTTGTATGAAGTTACAGATTGGGTTTGTAGTGTATTGCCAGCCGAAAAACCCCGTTATTTGATGGGCGTAGGAACCCCACGTGATTTGTTAGAGTGTATCGCACTAGGAATCGACATGTTTGACTGTGTAATGCCTACCCGTAGTGGAAGAAATGGCAGACTATTTACTACCCAAGGGATTATTAACATCAAGAATCAACAATGGAAGCAAGACTTTAGCCCCATCGATTCAGGACTAAACAGCTACGTGAGCAACCACTATACCAAAGCATACTTATATCATTTATTCAAGTCACAAGAGATACTAGGTGCTCAGCTTGCAAGTATTCATAACCTTACTTTTTATTTGTGGCTGGTCAAGGAAGCTAGGAAACAAATTTTAATAAACAACTTCGTTCCTTGGAAAAACAGCATCATTAAAAGAATTATGGAGCGATTATAAATAGATTCGTGTTAATTTTAAGAAAAGTTTCGTAGTCTGTGTGTCACAAGGTCACGAAACGCAATCGGCATAGCCGATCAGAAATATTTGTCACTCGGCAAAGCCGAGCGACTGCTTTAAGGAAGGGACTGAGGCACAAGCGAGGACGCTTGCGCCAGCAATAAGTGGTCTGTGTGTCACAGAACACAGAAGTTTGAAGTTAAAAATCCGCCTTGCAGAAAAAGGCGTTAAAAAATTTGCAGGGTGGCCGGCCAGATCCGAGAACAGTGCCCCTGCTTTCGCAGGGGTGACATGCTCTCGCTCGAGTGTTTCCGAGGACCTGGACGCTAAATCTCTTTCGTTCGCTGGACAAGCAGTGAAGTAGAAAGAGTTTAGGCTAATTGGGTCCAGTTGTAAATTTTAGCCTTTTTCTGCACAGCGGTGACTTTTTTGCTTACTTTTTTTGTGGTAGAAAAAAAATAAGGCGCGCCGCAGGCGAAATTTGCTTTAAACAAGTAAATTTAAATTAGAAAATCTATACGCCTTCAGAGTCACCTGAAAGGGACTCTGAGAAATAGAGAAAGAAAGTCTAAATTAGTCACATCAGTATGAAATTGTTAGATCGCTACATATTAAAGAAATTTTTATTAAGCTTCTTATTTATCCTATGCTTGATCATCGTTATCATCATGTTGATCGATATCACTGAAAAAAATGAATATTTTATTCGACATAACCTAACTTTTAAAGAAATCGCTGAATACTATTATAGCTTCTTACCCTTCATGACCAACCTGGTCACACCGATCACCGTGTTCATTACCACGGTATTTGTAACTTCTAGGCTTTCTCAGCGTACTGAAATCATCGCCATACTGAGCGGAGGGATCAGCTTTTTACGCTTCTTGATGCCTTATCTACTAGGTGCTTCAATTCTTGCTATATTTAGCTTTATTTTAACAGGTTGGGTGCTGGCCGATGCAAATAAAAAAAGGGTAGCTTTTGAAATAGAATACATAGATAGCCCTTATCGAACCAGTAGTAAAAACCTACATGTTAAACTCTCCTCAGATACCTACTTATATGTAGGCTATTACCGCAGCTACAATGGGCTAGGCACCGATGTAACTTTAGAAACCATTCAGGACCATCAACTGGTAGAAAAGCTTTCTGCCAAAGCTATTAGGTGGAAAGAAGAATCAGGTAAATGGGAAATTAAAGATTGGATGCATCGAAAAATAGATGGCATGGATGAGTATATTACTAGTGGAGCCGTATTAGACACCACACTGAACCTACATCCGGATGATTTTAGCGTCAATCCCAAACTGCATGAAATGCTTACCCTAACAGAATTGGATCAACATATTCAAAAGCTAAAGGCAAAAGGCACGGATAATCTCAGCTTCTTTTTAACTGAGAAATACGTACGCTACATGTCCCCCTTTGCTGTTATTATACTTACGTTGATGGGGGTAGTCGTTTCGGCACGTAAAAGTAGAGGGGGGATGGGGCTACAGATTGCACTAGGCTTCATTTTAGCAATCATCTATATAGCGTTTTTCTTATTTGCACGTGGAGCCGCTAATGTAAAAGGAAATAATTTGCTGTTGACCGTATGGATGCCTAATATTGTGTTTTCTATGGTGAGCCTAGTTCTTTATAGGCTTACACCCAAATAGTCTTTTAAAGTTTTACACATGCTATTGAATTTTCGTTTAACAAGAAAAAAATTCCCTTTTCTACTTATCGGAGCACTTGCAACCTTATGTATGCTACCTAGCTCGGTAGTAAATGCTAAGGCTAGTGAGCGATGGCAATGTATTCGTACCCCCCATTATGACATTCTATTTTTGCCTAACATGGTTCGTGAAGCACAACGAATGGCAAATACTTTAGAAGCATTGTACGTACCGGTGAGCAAAACGCTTCATGTCTCCCCCAAACGTATTCCAATTATATTAAGAAACCAAATAGCCATATCGAATGGATTTACTAGCTTCGAATCACCTTCTAGAGTAGAATTTTATACTTTTCCGCCCCAAGATTATAACTTCTTACCTACAAATGATTGGCTCAATCTACTAGCTATACATGAATTAAGGCATGTAGCCCAGCATAACATAATCATGATGCTGAAAAATTTTAGCCTAACTTTTTTAATTCCTGACTGGCATTCGCTTCTGGAAGGGGACGCAGTGGGAGCAGAAACAGCATTGTCTAAGGGGGGTAGGGGAAGAAGTCCTTACTTTGAGATATTATATAAAATTAACTTGCTAGAACGTGGCGGACTTAGTTATTATAAACAACTTGTAGGTTCCTACAAACATCAGCTTCCAGACGATTACCGACTGGGATATTTTATGACCACCTATCTTAAGAGAAAATATGGGGCTGATATTATTAGTAAATTACTACAGAGAGGTATGTTTATGGAAATTATCGATCCATTTGCTTTATATACCAGGTGTAAAAAATTGACAGGTAGATTTCCAGCACAAATCTATCGAGATGCAAATGTAGAGCTTAAACAGCTATGGACTAACCAGTTAAAAGGGCTAAAAATTACATCCGCTCAACCTATACATCATCGAACCTCCGAAGATTATACAGACTATCGTTACCCCCAATCAAATCAGGAAGGTATTATAGTACTTAAATCAGGCATAAGTACCCCACCTCAATTTGTAAAGATTGATGACCAAGCACAAGAGCATATAATCTGTACGCCAACTTCTCTAAATTCAGATACAAAATTTTCAGTAGCCAAGAACAAGCTAGTCTGGATAGAAAATATGCCTGCAATAAGCTGGCAAAAGAAAGCTTATACAGCCATTCAATCTTATCATATTGAAACCAAACAATTTAAGAGGCTTGTTAGCCACAGCAGGTATAGTGCGGTTAGTTTATCCCCTGATGCTAGGCAACTAGTTGCTTTTGAAACAGATGTAACTTATCATCATCGGATTGTTTTATTGGATGCAGAAAATGGAAAACTTTTACATGTATTTCCTAACCCTGAGAATTATTATTATCTCACTCCTACCTGGTCATCTGACGGGAAACACATCGTAGCAGTAAAACATGCACATAGCAAAGCTACGATTACCCTTATTCATCTAGAAACAGGCGCCCATGAAGATATAATGCCGCATACCGAAGAACTCATAGGTTGTCCTATAGTCCATGATCATTTCATCTACTACAACAGTGCTTATAGTGGAATCGATAATATCTATGCAATAAACCTAAAAACCAAGCAACGATTACAAGTTACATCTAGTAAATATGGCGCCTACAATCCGGCTATTTCAGCGGATGGTAAATGGCTGTTATACAATGATTTTGGGAGAGGTGGCATGGATCCTGTGCGCATACCCTTAGATTCCATACAATGGACACCTATTGAACAGGTAGAAGATAGATCCATTCGTTACTACGAACCATTAATAACACAGGAAAATAATTCTGATATTTTAAAACATATTCCAGATAGCATATACCAAGTTACAGATCATAAACCTTGGGAAAACCTTAATTTTATTTTGAATTTGGACAGAATAGTTTTGAACCATAAAAAGAAGGAGTTAGGATTAAGTTTGATACTAAAAGATATATTAAGTAGGACAGAATGGAGAATAGGAGGAATTTTAGCGAATAAGAAGCAAGAAAGATTATTTACATCTTTCACTTACAAACGCTGGAAACCTCTTATAACTATTCAGGGCAGCCTTTTACGAAACAAATTAACTCAAGAGGGATATAAGCGTAATCTATCAAAAGAATTAATCATTAATTTAGCATGTCCCTTTGTATGGACTTATGGAGAATATACCTACACCTTGGTGGCAAGTACTACGAGTGAATTTGATGATGCTAATCCTCAAAATACATGGAAGTATACCCAAAATTATACAGCTCATTTCTCTAGAAGTTTCCCAACAAGTCCAAGGGATATATATACCCCTTGGGGCCAAGAACTTTTAGTTAGTTATACACATACTCCCTATCCAAATCATAGAAATCTACGATATAAATCAATATATGGTTCAAGGGTTAAACTATATTTCCCTGGGTTATTTAGTCATCATTCACTACGAGTAGGAATAAGTAGTCTATATAAAAAATATAGAAGCCCCATTGCATTTAATAATGCTATGGAAGTTAGTGAGCACGAGGACAAGCGTGTTAAGTATCCAATCAAGACAAGTATAGATTATGCTTTCCCTATTGCATATCTTGATTTAGAACACTTCCCTCTTGCTTTTTTACAGCGTTTAAGAGCCAATATATTTTATGATCAAGTTTACACCTCAGTGGTTAAGTGGCCTTTACATGTAATAGGTATAGATCTAATTATGGATATTCCTTGGGGTAAGGTGGGATTCAGTCTTTTGTATAAGATAAATGATAAAAAAATGGATTATAATCCATTTTTTGAATAAAATTTCTAGGCAAAAGCTTATTTTTAACTTTTATTATTATTTTCAACTACCAACTTTAGGAAATATGGCAGAAGTAATCAGGATGCCCAAAATGAGCGATACCATGGTAGAAGGTGTAATCGCCACTTGGCTCAAAAAAGTAGGAGATACGGTAAAGTCCGGAGATACGCTAGCAGAAGTAGAAACGGATAAAGCTACGATGGAGCTAGAAGCTTATCAATCAGGCACCTTACTCCACATTAGCATACAGGAAAAACAAGCTGTACCGATTAATGGTATCATTGCCATTATTGGTAAGCCCAATGAAGATATTAGCACGCTCTTGCAACAAATACAGCAAGAATCGTCTAGCCAAATAAGTACTAATAAAATAACGGCACCTGAACCATCCCCTTCTACTGCTGATTCTTCCTTCATTGAGCCAACCGTACAGTCTATACAACATACACCGGTTCCATCCAACAGCGGGCGCGTACTAGCTTCTCCTTTAGCAAAAAAGATGGCTAAAGCTCAAGGATATGATCTCACTACCATTCAAGGCACAGGAGAAGGGGGCAGAATCATTAAAAAAGATATAGAAGACTTGGCCAATCTGCAGCCAGCAACCAGTGGTAGTTTGTCAACAACAGCTTTCCCTATTTTACAGGAAGCTTATGAGCTAATTCCTGTCTCGCAAATGCGTAAGACCATTGCGAAACGACTTACAGAAAGTAAATCTGTAGCTCCTCATTTTTATCTGACCATATCGGTCAACATGGATAAGATAGTAGCTTCACGAGCTAATCTAAATCAATATTCGACTGTTAAAATAACCTTTAACGATATTATTATTAAAGCTGTTGCTACAGCCATCAGACAACATCCACAAATAAATACAGCTTGGCTGGGTGATAATATTCGATATAACAAGCACATACATATTGGTGTTGCTATGTCCGTAGATGAAGGCCTATTGGTACCTATCATACGGTTTGCAGACCATAAATCACTATCTCAGATAGCAACCGAAGTCAAGCTATTAACTCAAAAAGCAGATAATAAGCAACTACAACCTGCTGACTGGGAAGGAGCCACATTTACCATATCCAATTTAGGTATGCTTGGGGTTGAATCTTTTACTTCTATTATTAATCCACCTGCTGCCTGTATACTGGCCGTAGGCGAGATCAAAGAAGTTCCCATTGTAAAAGAAGGTGCTATCGTGTCTGGACATATGATGAAAGCAACTTTAACATGTGATCATCGTGTCGTGGATGGCGCAGTGGGAGCTGCATTTTTAAAGACGCTAAAAGAATTATTGCAAGATCCGTTGAGGTTGTTGGTATAATAAATAACATGTAGGGTGGTAGTTGGTTTCCTCAGAGTCCCCTAACGGGTGACTCTGAGGGCGAGGAAAACTTCGGAACATGGTTTCCTCAGAGTCCGACTCTGAGGACGAGGAAAAAGGCGATGGTTTCGAAGGAACTCTATTATAAATTGAGGATCTTTTTTAGCTTAGCATACAAACTTTAGATGTCCTAGATACGATACTATTAAAAAACTTAAGATTAAATATATGACCGAAATCAAATCAACCACCGTTATTGCTGTGATGCATAACAATGAAGTAGCCATTGGGGCAGATGGGCAAGCAACTATAGGCAACACAGTAGCTAAAAGCAACGTAAACAAAATAAGAAAACTGCTAGATGGAAAAGTTTTAACAGGATTTGCCGGCTCCACTGCAGATGCTTTCACGCTACTAGACCTATTTGACGAAAAGCTTCAACGTTATTCAGGCAATATGAAACGCTCAGCCATAGAGCTTGCCAAAGACTGGCGAACAGATAGGTACTTGAGAAGATTGGAGGCCATGCTTGTAGCAGTCAACAAAGAGGAGCTATTACTTATTTCTGGTACAGGAGATGTACTTGAACCAGATAACAAAATTGTTTCAATAGGTTCTGGTAGCATGTATGCCCAGTCAGCAGCCATCGCGCTTAAAAAACATGCTCCCCATTTAAGTGCAGAAGAGATAGTTAAGGCTAGTCTACATATTGCTGCAGATGTGTGTATCTATACCAATCATAATTTGGTTATTGAAAAATTAAGTCAATAGGGCTCTTTCCTTGTTTCTAGCGCAAGCCTTCTGGCTTGTGTGTCAGCACCTATCAGAGTCCTTTTCAAGTGACTCTGATGGCGAGGAGATCCATTAAGAGACTTATTCTGAAACCTCCACTAATCTATTCGTTCTATATCAGCACCTAGCTTTTGTAGCCTAGTCTCAATTTTTTCATATCCCCTATCGATTTGCTGTATGTGTTCGATGACGCTCTCTCCTTCTGCCGACAGGGCTGCAATCAAAAGTGCTATACCTGCCCGAATATCCGGTGAAGTCATGCGTATACCTCTAAGCATACAAGATCTATTAAGACCGACCACATGCACGCGATGTGGGTCACAAAGTACAAGCTTTGCTCCCATCTCAATCAGGTTATCTACAAAAAATAAGCGACTCTCATACATCTTTTGATGAATGAGTACAGAACCCTTTGCCTGGATGGCGGTGACCAACATGATACTTAATAAATCTGAAGGTAAACCAGGCCAAATAGCATCTGCTAAAGTTGGTATATGGTGGGCATGTATGCCTGATTGGACTTCATAACATGCTTGTGGACGTATGGTAATATCTGTTTGGTTAATCTCTAATTTTACTCCTAAATTTCGAAACCTTTCTAAAACCGGATCTAACAAGTCTGGCCTATAAGCATTTTGTATCGTTATATCCGAATTCGTCATCGCTGCTAGTCCAATGAAACTACCAATTTCGAGCATATCTGGTAAGATGGTGTGGTCTGTTCCGTGCAACGTTTCTACGCCCTCAATCGTTAATAGATTAGATCCTATCCCTTCTATACGAGCCCCCATCTGTACCAACATCCTACATAGTTGCTGTACATGCGGTTCACATGCTGCATTATAAATAGTAGTTTTCCCGTTAGCTAGGACTGCTGCCATAATCGTATTGGCAGTCCCCGTTACAGAGCTTTCATCTAATAAAATATAATCCCCCTGCAGTTGTTGGGCATTCACCACATAGACATTATTTTGACCATCATAATGAAAGAGCGCCCCCAATTTACTAATTCCTAAAAAGTGAGTATCTAGACGTCTTCTACCAATTTTATCTCCTCCTGGTAATGGTATAATAGCCTTGTGTAAACGAGCTAGCAAAGGCCCTAAAATGAGAATAGAACCTCTAATTTTACTAGCATCGGCCTTCAACTTTGAAATATCTATTTCATCTATAGAAATGTTTGCTGCCTGCAAACAATACGTATGATCGTCTATTTTTTGAATATTTACACCAAGGATTTCAAAAACGATGAGTAATGCCTGTACATCTAATATGTCGGGTACATTACGAATTATCACAGGCTCCGTAGTAAGCAGCGCAGCACACATCACTTGAAAAGCCTCATTTTTAGACCCTTGAGGTTGAATTGTTCCACTTAGAGGCTTACCACCATGTATTCTAAACTTACTCATCACATTTATTTAGCTTTAGTTGCAAAGCTAACTTTCTTTTTCTTATGCGTTGCTTTTCTCTGCTCTTTCTTTTCTTTAGGTATACTATAACTTGGCGTTGCCAAGTTATTCTCTGATTTTAACTTTTCTAAATCTATAATTAATTTACCTTCTGCCAAGTCCTGAATAATATTCATAACCGCATTCATATCCAAATTATCTTTATTCCAAATAGCACTAAAACTTTTTATAAGCTTGGCTATACCCATTACCATCTCAGCTTGTTTAGTAGGATCTGTAACTTCTACAGCCTTTTTAACAAGGAGCTCTATGTGGCGACCACAATGCCTATACTTAATAGGTTGTTTTGAATAAGTTAGACGCTCAGGCTTTTTAATACTTAACTCTTTAGTTGGTACTGGATAAGGACTATTTATATCTAATTTATAATCAGAAATAACAAATAGGTCATCCCAACGTTTTTGTAAATACTCAATAGTTGGCTTTGCGTTACTTGAATGAAGTATTCCCATTACTTTTAAAATAGCTTCTGCATACTGAGTTCGCAACGTTTTATTTTCCACTCGTTCGAGTTGAGTAACTAATCTTTGTACATTTCTACCATATTCTTTAAGCCTTAACGGTTCCTGATTCGTATTATACGTATGCATGCGTTTATTTTATGGTTTACAATCTATGATTATAACAACAAATATCTGATGTAAAATTATTCCTTAGAACTGCTTAAAATCTTTAGCTTAGCAAAGCTAAGTAACAAGGTCTTTTCACCTAACCCTGAAAAATTAATCCGAGCTTTCTTATGTGCCCCTGCTAATTCGATGGTTATCACATTACCTATACCAAACGTAGGATGTTCTACCTGCATACCTGATTTAAGTTGAGTGATATCACTAGCTTGGAAAGCTTGGATGTTGGTTGAAGGATCAGGTTGTAATTTGGCACGTTTTGGGGATGCCATAGGCCGCATGCTATTAATAAACTGTTTAGCATAGTTCGTATTCAATTTTTCAGTATATCTATTAGTAGCATGGGACATATGTAGGTACATGGGGTCTATCTCTCCAATAAATCGACTTACTTCGCACTGTTTTAATTTCCCAAAACGATACCTACTTATAGTATAAGATAAGAAAATTTTCTTTTTGGCGCGAGTAAGTGCGACATAAAATAATCTTCTTTCTTCTTCTAAATCTTCTTTACTTCCTAGCATGAGTGGAGAAGGGAAAAGGTCTTCCTCGATCCCTACAATGTATACATATTTAAATTCTAGCCCCTTGGCTGCATGTATAGTCATTAAAGATATCTTATCCCCGCCATCTTCATCAGTTATTTCACTATTAGTAGCCAAAGCGATATCTTGTAAAAAGTTAGTTAGGCCAGGATCAGCTTGTTCAGGATTCGAAGTAAATGCCTTAATACCACTTAGAAGTTCTTGCACATTTTCGTAGCGGGCTAACCCTTCGACTGTCTTATCTTCATAGAGCGACTTAAGCAAGCCGGACCTTTTTGCAATTTCACTAGCTATTTCATACGCATCTTTTTTAGATACTTCTAAAGCAATAACCTGAATCATACCAGCAAACTCTTCTACCGCTTCGGCTGCACGCCCACTCAAAAAATTTTTAGCATTACACATCACTTCCCACAAAGAAATACCATGATCACTGGCTACCAAAATCATTTTTTCAATGTTGCTAGGACCTATTCCTCGTTTAGGTTCATTGATAATACGTTTCAGTGCTTCTTCGTCATTATGATTGACTATGAATCGTAGATAGGCTAATAAATCTTTAACTTCTTTTCTTTGATAAAAAGACATTCCACCCAACATGCGATAAGGTAGATTTACTTTGCGAAGTGCCTCCTCAATGGCTCTTGATTGGCTATTCGTCCTATAAAGAACAGCAAAATCTTCATTTCTAAGCTGATTTTGTACTTTTATTTCAAAAATAGAAGCTGCTACCAATCTACCTTCCTCTGCATCTGTAGTTGCTCGGATTAGCCCAATCAGTTCGCCCCTTTCATTAGCAGTCCAAACATTTTTTTTTAGTTGCAACTGATTCTTACCGATAATTTCATTGGCAGCTTCTACAATATTCTGTGTGGAACGATAATTTTGCTCTAGCTTTACAATTACAAGATTCGGATAATCTTTTTCAAAATTTAGAATGTTACGTATGTTAGCTCCTCTAAAGGCATAAATACTCTGTGCATCATCTCCTACTACGCATATATTGTTATGGACAACTGCTAGATCTTTTATAATGGTATATTGGGCTAGGTTGGTATCTTGAAACTCATCAATAAGCATATATTGAAATCGTTCTTGATATTTATATAAAACATCTAAGTGCTGGTTAAATAGTAAATAAGTATTTAAAAGTATGTCATCAAAGTCCATTGCACCAGCCTGGAAACAGCGTTTAGCATAGGTTACAAAGATTTCTCCGAGCCTTGGTTTCATGGCACTTTCATCATCTTCACGATATAGGGGGTTGTTAAAATATTCTTGTGCTGTAATTAAACGATTTTTAGCAGATGATATGCGTGACAACACTACGTTGGGTGTATACGTTTTATCGTCTAAGTTCATCTCCTTGATGATAGACTTGAGTAACGATTTACTATCAGCCGTATCATAGATGCTAAAGTTAGATGGATAACCAATCCTATCTGCTTCTATTCTTAAGATTCTTGCAAAACAGCTATGAAAAGTACCTAACCATACATTTTTCGCTATTGAACCTACTACTTGTTCAATACGATTTTTCATTTCATTCGCTGCCTTATTCGTAAAGGTAAGTGCAAGTATTTTAAATGGATCTACTTTTTTTTCTTGTATCAAATAAGCAATGCGAGCTGTGAGTACCTTTGTTTTACCTGCACCCGCACCTGCAATAATCATACAAGGCCCTTCCGTATTAACTGTGGCCTCACGTTGCCGCTCATTAAGCGAATCCAAAGAAGAGATCATCGATTGTGGCTAATTTTAAACTAGATTTCCTTTGAAACCACCGCAGCTTTACCCTAAAATAGGCTCCATTGATATACTCATGCACCGTCAGAAGCTTACTTCTGACAGACCACAGGTGTTGGAAATCTTTACTTCTATTTGTTCCGTCAGCCTTGGTTCGTGTCTTCACAAACCAAGAATAATTATTTTTTACCTAATACCTCCAAACTTAGTGTTTTTAATTCCTTTGCTATGTCTTCTAAACCTAGGCTATTTGCCAAAGGTACAAAGAAATACAACGTTTCGCTAGCTATTGACTTTTGTTTAGTTAGAGAAGAGTGCCCTTGTATAGTACGCATATTATGCATCCTATCTGCTAATTTTACATAAGCTGCCCGTTTATCCTCATATTTTAACAACCGATAAACATTTTCATGTTCCTCCGAGCTTACCCTTCGTAGGTTATCTTCTAGATTGGTCACTTTGCTTACGATAAAAGCTACTTGTTCTCCAAATATCATTTTTATTTGAACTAAAGATAAATTCGTATCCTCTACGGTATCATGTAATAAAGCTGCCACTACGGCGTCTTGATCCTGACAGTATCCTAATAAGATGGTAGCTACTTGTATGGGATGGGTAAAAAATGGTTCTCCCGATTTCCTTTTCACCCTTGCATGGTATCGCTTGATCGTATCTAATGCCTTGCCAATAACTTTAACATCTATACTCAGGCCTTTTATTTTCTCTAATAGCTCTTTTTCTACCTGTATAGCAATCGGATGATTTAGCTCTTCTGGATCAACTGAATTAAGCTCTCTTAGAAGTTCCATCACCTTACCTCGTACTTCTCGGAGATTCAATGGAAGCACGTACATTTGCGTATGTTCATTATCTAGCTCTGCATAACCATAGTGAGCGTGAATGATACGTGCGTTTTCTAATAAGATACCTTTTTTTGAAAGTGGACTTATCAATGGTAGCTCGTCGAGCATATAAATATCTTTCTTTTCAGAAGAAAGCTTTTCTACAGTAACCGTAAATTTTAAGGCTACTAATTCCCTCGTATAATCTTCTATATAGTCTACCTTATGGCCTAGCTTAGTGTCTTCTACAGCAATAAGAATAGGTTGATTCGTTGGGTTATATTTGTGTACATACGAAATACCGTTTACTAATAGCTGCTTCAGTTTTGCTGCATCACCATTTATTGTTACTTCTTTTGTAATGTGTCTAATGTTAATCTGAGGACTTGTAGTAAATTCTGTAATTTTAATGGCTTCTTTCACTTCCGATAACAACTGATCTACATTAATTTTAGTTACGTCTAAACGGATATAATCTGTCATCCGATAAAGGATTTGCTGAAAATATGCCGACGTAGTATGATCAAATAATACCTTCTCTTCTTCATTAAGCTCTTTTAATACCTGTTCTCTATAAGCTAAAATCTGCATGAGCTCCTCATTTTTTTCTTCATATAAATCCTTTAGATACCTATTTTTACTTTGCAAAATTTTTCTTTCTTGCTTAAACCTAAATAACGCTATTAATAAACTACTTGATAGAAGCAATCCATAGCTAAAATGAAAAGAAATAGGCATTCCTTGATTAAATGAGATGTCGTGGCCCGTAACCCATTTAAATACCCATGCAGCAGCTACCATCCCAGCTATAGCCAATGTAAGCGCTAATGGCAAATAGGTGAATAAGGCAATCATTACCAAGCTTAGCATAAAGATTAAAACTTGGTTTGGCTGAAACCCACTCATAATCACAATCATTCCTCCTACAAAAAAGAGCGTATAGAAGATAAGCAAAGGCCATACCCATGCTAGCAATCGCTTGTTTTTTAGTGGAGCTGGCCAAATTTGAAAGCCTAATAAGCTTGTAGTAATCACCAGTACTGAATATTGGATAGTTCTATAAAGCGCTAGATACTGTTGCTCGGTATCATGTGGTAAGTGGTATAGCGAGACATACGTAGCAATAAGTAGATAAAAGGCTAGCAAAGGATAATAATATTCTTGATCAGGCAGGTTTTTTTCGAGATAAGCTGGTAGATTAAAAGATTTTAGCTGGACCCATCGATCTTTCCAAGTAATAGCTGCTACCCCTGCTTCAGCTTCCTGTTTGATCCATCCCCCTTTTTCTTTGAGTAAGTAGTGACTACCTAGTAGGAAGACAAGGTTAGCTAGTATACCAGGAAGAAAGCTGTCAATATCTTTAAAATAGGTTAATAGAAAAGCGGTCACAGCAAAACCAGCTCCCATGCCTATGAAAATGGCCCGTTTGCTTGTACGGAAGCCAAAGATCGTTAGCAACATAGGAATTACAATGATAGGCATGTAAAAGTTGGCAGAAAACAATAAGATTTCTAAGATGTTCTGAATGGATAAAGTGAGTAATACAGCAAAAAAGCCTATTACAAACGTAGCGAGAGCAGCTATTCGAACTAAAGCTTGTTTGGTAATTTGTAAAGGAGGCAGTATATCATTTGCAACTAATACAGCGCAAGAGTTGAGTGAAGAATCTGCACTAGACATAGCCAAAGCTATAATCCCTACTCCTAAAAATCCTTTAAGACCTGTATAGGTATACTTCTCGATCATATAGCTAACCACTTGGCTTGTGGTGAGGTTAGGATTATCTGTCAAGAGCAAAATAGCTATCCAAATTATAAATAGCTCTATTAAAAGCAGCAACCCTGCAGAATAAGCAATAGAACGTTTTATTTGGCCGATATCTTTTGCCATGGCCATTCGCTGAAATATTTCTGGGGCTAAACTAGGCACCATATAATAACATATCAAAACCAAAGCACCTTTAAACTTAGGACTCCATTTTATTACATGTTTTAAATTAAAATTTGGATTGGTCGTGAGGGTATGTACCACCTGTTCGTGATTTGGGATATGTTGCCAAATAATCAGAGCTAGTGCAGGTAACAAAGTACCAAATGTAATAAACTGGATGACATCTGTAAACGTAACCGATTTAATGCCCCCAAATGCTGAATAAATAATAACAATCGTAGCAGCCAGGATGGTAACCCAAGGCCCTTGGTAATTAAATAAGATGGATAGAATCTTTGTAATTACCTTAAACTGTACAGCGATAAAACCTACATTTGCCAGTACAGTACTTACAGCACCAACAAACTGGACTCCTTTACCATAAATGCTGCTCATGGCATCGGCCATCGAAACATGCTTTAAAAAGGTGTCCATGCGTGGCCCTAAAACATATCCAATAATTAGCCAAGATAACGTACTACCTACGATCGTTGCTGCGTAGTACAACCCATTGCTATAAGTCTGTTCTAAATCATTAAAAAACAAGCTCCCTGAAGCCCACGTAGCTACAATAGTAGCAGTAAGTGTGGCTGTAGAGAAATTCTTGTTGCCAATGGCATATTCTTTAAAGGTTTGTTTCTTGCCCCGCGACTTAATACCTACAATAAGATTAATAACTAAGAAAATTAAAAAAATGAGTATATCTAGATTGAACATAAGTCGTGACTTTAGTATACTTCTTGCAATGGCCAGAAGCCAAGTTCATCAATTTTAATAATTATTTACTGCGTGTCTTGAATTTTACTGAGAGCAAAAATTAGCTAAATTTTCAACCTAAAACAATCCTCTGAGCTGTGAAGCTAGTTAATAGTATTTATATCTATAATCTTGCACATTTGCTAACTGTTCTAGCGCCTTAATTACTTGGTAAGACTGTCTAGATGCTTCTATTTTAGCTTGTTCCTCTTGTTTATCCTTCCAAGAGACAGGTAAAGTTGGTAGATATCGTTGTTTGACTTCCATTAGTACAATACCGGATAGCTCAGCAATGATTTTGGATCTTTGGCTCGGCTCCAAAGCAAAAGCTTGGCTGATTGTTTTTTTAGCTAGGCCTATCCCATCTAGTCTAGTAGTATTAAATTTGATTCCTTGAGCAGTAAATAATTTTACATCATTTCCATATTGAGTTACGATCGAATCAAATGGATCATTTGATATAGACTCAAGTTTTCTTGTAATAATTTTTGCCTTTTCTTCGTCTAATACCTTTTGTTTTATGTCGTCTCGAACTTGATCTAAGGCAACTAGCCCAGCTTTCGTATGCCCCGTAACCACAGCCACTACATAATTTTCTGATAATTCGAACATAGGTGATACCCTCCCTACTTGTGCCTCATTATACACCCAACGGACCCATTCTCTGACATGAGTTAAATGATTTATTTGGGTATCTTCTTTTCCCACCTTTGCACTGTAAATACGTAAACTGTCTGCAGCAGCTTGAGACTCAAATTGTGTTTTATTAGCTACTCGATGTACAAAATCATCTGCTTTTTTAAATACACTTTCTTTGGTCTCATCACTTGGGGTTAACGTTTTCTCAATAACCGTTATCTCATATTTCTTGGGATTTCCTGCAACTAGCTTAGTTATCTTATACAGCTTATAGCCATCAGCTCCTTCAGCTAGAGGGCCTATCACCATCCTCTGCTGCAACGTGCTTTTTTGCTTATTTAAGGATGTTGGTAAATCCTGTTCGGTACATTTTAAGTAAACAAGTGCAGGATTTGAATCTGTATGTACACTAGCAAACAAACTATCTTCTTGAGTCTTATAAAAATCTTGCTTAAGTATCTCTAGCTCTTTATTAAAATCTACTTGATCATTTTCAGAGGCTCGTATAGGAAAGGTAACATAATGTATCTCTTTAGATTCCTTTACTTGATGCTCATCTGCATGCTTTTGCAAATAGGTCTTCAACATCTCCTCTTTCATGCTAACTTCTTCATCCTTAATAGTATGATAAGGTATATATAGATACTGAAGATCTACAGAAGTACCATTGACAACAAATTGATGCTGTGCTTCCAGGCTATTTACAAATACACTCTGCGATATCAATTGATCAAACTTAGTCTGACATCTTGACTTAGCTAAATTCCTCTCTAGATTGTACCAATAAATTTGGTAAGACTGACCTGACTGAGATAAATTTTGCAAATAGGTTAACAAGGTTTTTTTATCAAACTCCTTGGTTTCTGGATTAATAAAACTAGCCTGTAAATCAGGGTGAATATGATCCCCTTGAACCATATCTACAAGTTCATCTTCAGTAACTATTAAGTCTAATTGCTTACATAATTTTCCATAAACAATATCTCGGATTATGTTTTTCCAAAGCCGATTTCTTAACAAAGCATTTTCTTCTTCAGAAGGAGCCTGTTCATAATCTAAAAAGTAACTGTGTTGCAGATTACTAAACTGATCTTGAAATTCCCTCAAAGTAATTTTTTGACCAGCCACTTTACCTATTATAGGAGACTTATTGGATGAGAGCGGATTAAACCCGATCAGCTCTCGAGCTATAAAGAATAGTAATCCTAATGAAACAATAACTACTAAAAGTTGTGTTCTTTCTCTTATTTTACCGATTAATGCCATTAATTTCTTGAATATATCTATATATAGTTGCCAAATATAATATTTTATAAGGTAAAGTTGTAGCGATGATAAAACTATTTTAGATGCACCCCTAGCATAGGTATCCTGGCTTGTGGTATGAACTTTAACGGTAGGCGGCACATACAAAGGCACGTACATCAGCAAAGTAATTACTAGAAGATTTCAGCCCTCAATAAACAGAGTGTCAGGCTGAAGCCCTGACACCAATTTGAGAGTTAAATATATTTAGGTGAAACTCTTCCTAATTTTTTCTTTTAACGCCTAAGGCTTTAAGTTTTCTTTGTGCATCTATATTTCCTTGTTCTGCACCTTTTTGATACCATTCTACTGCCTTTTCTTTATTCTTTTCTACTCCATCTCCCTTTTCATACATCCGGCCTAAATTATATTGTGCATTTGCATCCCCTCGCTTTGCTCCTTTTCGATACCATTTAACTGCCTTTTCTTTATTCTTTTCTACTCCATCTCCCTTTTCATACATCCGGCCTAGATTAATTTGTGCATTTGCATCCCCTCGCTTTGCTCCTTTTCGATACCATTTAACTGCCTTTTCTTTATCCTTTTTTACTCCATCTCCCTTTTCATACATCCGGCCTAAATTAATTTCTGCATTTGCATCTCCTCGCTCTGCTCCTTCTTGATACCATTTAACTGCCTCCTCTTTATCCTTTTTTACTCCATCCCCCTTTTCATACATCCGGCCTAGATTATATTGTGCCTCTCCACTTCCTCTTCCTCGCTTAGCTACCTTGCGATACAATTCTACTGCCTTTTCTTTATCCTTTACTCCATCTCCCTTTTCATACATCCGGCCTAGATTAATTTCTGCATTTTCATATTCTTGCTCTGCTGCTACTTGATACCATTCTACTGCCTTGCGTTCATCCTTTTCTACTCCCCTTCCACCTTCATACATCAAGCCTAGATTATATTGTGCAGTCGCGTTTCCTTGTTCTGCACCTTTTTGATACCATTCTACTGCCTTGCGTTCATCCTTTTTTACTCCATCTCCATTTTCATACATCAAGCCCACCTTATTTTGTGCATCTGCATCATTTTCTTTAATTGCTTTTAGAAAGATCTTTAATTTCTCTTTTCCTATTTTCCGGTTACGGAGACACACGCTAGTTAAACGATTTTCTGCAAAATGTCGTACATCCCCTTGCTTAAATGCTTGTATATAACATTCTATTGCCTTTTGACCATCTGGTCCTACTCCACGTCCATTTTCATACATCTCTCCTAGATTAATTTGTGCATTTTCATTCCCTCTTTCTGCTGCTTTTTGATACCATTCTACTGCCTTGCGTTCATCCTTTTCTACCCCATCTCCAATTTCATATATTCGGCCTAGTACACATTGAGCATTTGTATTCCCTCCTTCTGCTGCTTTTCGAAACCATTTAAGTATCTCTTTTCCAACACATGTTGATAGGCCATATTTACGTGAATACATCGATCCCACCTTATATTGTGCAGCTGCATTCCCTTGTTCTGCAGCTTTTTGAATCCATTCAAATGCCCTTTGATCATCCTTTCCCATCCCTACCCCCACATCATGCATCCAGCCTAACATATATTGACAGTCTACATCCCCTAATTCAGCTCCTACTTGTATTTTTTCACTAATCCCTTGCAACATTTCATTGGCTTTTACCTCATCCGTCTCAATTCCATAACCATTATAATACATATACGCTAGCCTAGCTTCGGCAATAACTTTGCCTTGGTCAGTTGCTTTTTGATAACATTCAATTGCTTTTCGATAATCTATTTGTACGCCCTCCCCACTCTCATAACATACTCCAAGCTTAAACTGAGCCTCTGCATATCCTTGATCAGCTGCCTTATAATACCATCCAAATGCTTGCTTTGCTTCTTTCTCTACTCCTTTTCCTTCCTCATAGATAACCCCAAGCTTATATTGTGCTTCCGCAGAGCCTTCCTCTGCTGCTTTTTGATATCCTTCTATACTCCCTAGCGCTTCTGTTAGTATGCTTTTGTTTTCCTTCTCTTGAACATCATTCTTCTTATAACTAGGCTGGCTTGATTGCATATCTCCCTCCATCATTCCTCCTAGAAGTCCTCCTCCCCCAGAAGCTATCACACAACCTGGCTGACCATTTTTTGTTCCCGGCATATGAACAAATCTATTTTGTTCCTCCGAGCTTAGGCGAGAGACTTTTTTTAAATCTATATCTTTTGCTACGCGCACAACCAAATCATGCGCTCTGCTAAAACTTCCATTATGCTCTACTGCCTTTACTTTTAATCCATCCCCCTCTCCATAAAAACTAACCAGTTCCCATTCTTCTGCCGTAAGTTTTTGTTCTATTAACTGCTTCACATCAAAGTGTTCGCTGGATTGCTGAATAACATTTGAAGTTCCTTCTATTCTTGAAATAGGAGAATTCGAAAAGCTACCACAGCCTTGTAAGCATAAACCCAATAATAAAGTACAAACTATCAGTCTGTGACTTAAAAAACAATTATAACTTCTATTCATAATCATATTTTTTATAATTTTTATTGTAAACTATAAATAAACGATGAATCCATATTAGTTAATAACTAGCTTGCTTGCAAGTTTTTTTTCTTCTTGAAATTATTAACAATTTCTAAGTTGTTGGATTTTTTAAAGAAATACAGAACACAAACAAAATTGCTCAGATAGGGGTATCAGTAACATTCTTGTGATTAAGTACGGTCTTGAATTCTTTCCATTATTCTGTTGAAACTTAATTACATTTATCTAAGAGGAATAGCTAACACAGAGGAGGCAAGAAAAAAAGAGAGCAGCAATAATAAAGGTTTTCTAAAAACCAGTAGTAAGGCTACTAAAAGCCTCCATAGCTCTTTAGCAAACAGCACAAAAGGCCGAAATAAATACTTCAGCATGAGAAATCAGGAGTGGTTATATGTATTTTTTATATTTATTGT